>JAFADB010000153.1 GCA_023425225.1 Pseudomonadota bacterium | reverse complement strand
CGACCACATCGGACAGCACCGCCGGAGAACGCGGCATGCGCCCGGTCATGCCGGAGAACGGGTTGAGCGGTCGCGCCGCCGAGGCGAAGGCGGCCTGGCCGCGCGCGCCGGGCAGCCCGTTGTCGAGCGCGCCGGCCTGGCGCTGCTGCGCGGCCAGCGATGCGCGGAAATACTGCTCGGCCTTGCGGTTCTTGCCGGCGCTGCGGTAGACGCGGCCGGCGGCGGCGAGCACCTCGGGCGAATCCGGCGCCTGCGACAGCGCACGTTGCAGATAGGCCTCGGCGCTGCCCAAGTCCGACAGTGCCGCGGCACTGTTGGCCGCGGCGGTGAGCGCGTCCAGATCATCCGGATGCAGCTGCAGGATCTGCTGGTAGATGGCCAGCGCCTGGCGCTGGTCGCCGGCCGTGGCATACATGCGCGCAAGCGCGGACAACGCCTGCGGGTCCTGCGGCTGCTGCGCCAGCACCGGCGCCAGGGCATCGTAGGCGCCTTCGAGGTTGCCCAGTTCGCGCAGCGCATCGACCTGGCGCAGCGTGTAGCCGGTGCGCAGCGAGCGGTAGCGGGCCAGCTGCTCCGGCGTCATCGTCACGTCCTGCAGCTGGCGCAGCACCGCGGACAGCTCGGCGTCCTGGTGCGCGCGCAACAGCACGCCGGCATATTGCAGGCGGTCCTCGGTGGTGACCGAGGTACCTGTCACCAGCCGCTGCGCCAGGGTGAGGGCACGCGGCGCGTTGCCGGCATCGGCTTGAGCGCCGGCCAGCGAGGCCAGCAGCGCGGGCTGGTCGAGCTGGTCGCCGAGCGCGGCCTCGGTGCGCGACAGCAGCAGCTGCGCCTCGCCTGCACGTCCCTGCTGCACCAGCAGCTTGGCCTGCGCGGCCTGCTGTTCAACCCACGCGATATTGCGCAGCGAGCTCATTTCCGCCGTACGCGAGGCGGGCGGTATGCGCTCCAGGCTGGCGTAGGCGGTGGCCCAATCGCCGCTTTCCTGCGCCAGCAGCGCATTGGCGTACAGCGCCTCGGGCAGGTCGCCATGCACGGCGAGCAGGCCATCCATCACACTGCGCGCCTGGTCGGGGCGTCCGGCGTGCTGGTACAGCCGGGCCAGGTCCAGGCGGATCCAGGGGTCGCCCGGACGCTCGACCATCGCCGCCTCAAGTTCGGTCTGCGCGGTCACCGCATCGCCGGCCTCCAGCGCCTGCCGCGCACGCGCACGCTGCACGTTGGAACGCAGCGTCACCTCGCCTCCGGCCTGCTCGCGCTGGGCCGGCGAGAGCCGGTTGAACAGTTCGCTGGCTTCCTGCATGCGGCCCTGGCGGCTGTACAGCGCCACCAGGCCCTGCAGGGCGCCGGCATTGTTCGCATCCAGCGCCAGGGCCTTGCGATAGCTCGCCTCGGCGGCCGTGTCGTCGCTGCCGGCCAGCAGCGTGCCCAGCGCATCGTGCCCGGCGGGTTCGTTGGGCAGCAGGCGCAGCGCCTGCTGCACCAGCTGGGTAGCCTGGCCGGTCTCGCCGCGCTGGCGGGCGGCATCGGCCTGCTGCAGCAGCAGCCAGTAGCGCGCCGAATCGTAGGCGGACTTCCACTTGCCGTTGCTGGCCGCCGCCGGGCGCAGCAGTTCCTGCGCCTCGGAGAAACGCTGCTGGCGCAGGCGCACCGAGCCCAGCCCGCCCAGCGCCTCGGCGTCGCGCGGACTGGCCTTCAGCACCTGGGTGAAGCGGCGTTCGGCACCGGCCACGTCGCCGCCGTTGAGCGCCTTGAAGGCCTCGCCCAGCAATTCGCCCTGCGGGTCCCGGCTGGCGGCGGCACGCTGCCGCTGGCCCAGTTCATCCTGCCGGGCCTTGACCTCGGCATCGTTGGGATTGCCGGCGAGGTAGGCCTGGTACAGCGCCGCGTCGGCCGGGCCGGCATCGAGCCACAGCAGCGCCTGGCGCCAGGCGGCGCGGACGGGGCCGGCGATCGTGGACTGCTGGCTCAGGGCACGCAGCTGGGCGATGCCCTCGCGCCGGGTGGACTCGCGATACGTCAGCACCTGCGCCAGGGCCAGCGCCACGGTCTGATCGTTGCCGTTGGCCGCGTGCAACCGGCGCAGGCCGTCGCGTGCCCTCTCCCATCCCTGCGGGGTGCCGGCCAGTACCTGGTAGTACTCCAGTGCCAGGTTGGACGGCGGCGTGGTGCCGTCGAACAGGCTTTCGTAGGCACGCACCGCCTCCGTGTAGCGGCCGCTGGAGGCGGCGCGCCGCGCGTTGCGCAGCTCCGCATCGCCGGTGCTGCTGCCACCTTCCACGGCAAGGCGCAGCCGCTGGGTCTGCGGCGCCGATGGATGCCGCGACTGCAGGGTCTGCAGCCGGCGGCGGGCTTCCTGCGCACGCCCCTGGGCCAGGTCGATCATGCCCAGGCCCAGCAACGCGTCCGGCTGCGCCGGATCCACCGCCAGCAGCTTGCGCCAGGCGTCAGCGGCCAGGTCGTCGCGGCCCTGGTCGTGCCAGTAGTTGCCCTGGTTGACCAGTTGCTGGGTAGCGCTGGACTGGGCGTAGGCCGGCGCGAGCACGCACAGGTCCAGCAGGCCGACCAGGCACAACGGTGTCAGTTTCTTGCGGAGCATGGACTTCTCCAGGCGGGAACCAGTTGCCCGTCTGCGGTGAATCGGTAGCGTCCGTCGAGCCAGCCCTTGCCGAACATCACCAGGGTGCGTTCGTAGTAAGGCAGCTTCTCGGCAGCGGGGGAGGCGGCGGCGGGAACCTGCTGCAGCTGTTTCTTCAGCAGCGCGTCCTCGCCGAGCGCGCTGAGGTAGGGCAGCAGCGCGGCAGCGAATCCAGCCGGTGCGGCGCCGGTACCGACGCCGCGCGCGGTGTCCACCCTCTCGGCCAGGCGACCTTGCGCCTTGAGCATCTGCGCAGGCCCGGACAGGTCCTGCAGCAGCGCCCGCCGCAACGGGTCGCCAGGGTGGGTCATTCCGGCCCACAGGTACACGCGGATGGCGTCGTAGCTGCCGCCGTTGCCGCGCGCGGGATCGGGCACGAACCTGCGCCCATCCCAGGAGATCCAGTCCGGCGCGAAGCCGACCGGCGCGCTGTCATGGATCATCGACACCGTGCGCTCGGCCAGCGGCGCCCAGCCACCCTGGGGGTCGACGGCGGCGAAGCGGCGCAGCAGTGGCAACGGCAGATAGCTCGGATTGAGCGTCCAGCGGTCCTTGCCGGCGAAACCCTGCCGGCCCGGCAATACCATCGGTCCGAAGCCGGGCAGGTCCACGACCTCCTGGGCACGGACCAGCGCCAGCATCTGCAGGCCGGCGCGCAGGTAGCCCGGACGTTTCCACAGACGGCCGGCCTCGATCAGCGCATAGGCGATCCACAGGTCGGCGTCGGAGGCGCTGTTCTCGTCCAGCACCCTCCAACTGCCGTCCTTGGCCTGCCCCCACAGCCACGCCGGCAGGGCCCGGTCCGGGCGACCGCCGGCCAGCTGGTGACGGGTCCAACCCAGCACCTTCTCGAACAGCATCGGGTTGTTGTCCACCAAGGCGAAGAACAACGCGTACGACTGCCCTTCCGAGGTCGAACGCTGGTCGGCGGTGGAGAAATCGATGACCCGGCCATCGGCCTGGATGTGGCGCGAGACGAACGAATGCCAGTCGGTCCACTGGCTGCAGGCCGGATTCGACGCCGGCGCGCAACCGGCGCCGAAGGCCGAAGCCGCGACCGCGGCCAGCAGCGTCTGCAACAGCCGGCGCCGCGTGGGCAAGACATCGCGTTGGAGCGGCAGACTCATTCCTTGCGCCCTTCCTGTTCCTTGCGTCCTTCCTGCATCCGTACCGAGGAGTGCCGTCGCAGCACCACGCGTGCGGCCAGCGCCAGCAGCAGGCACAGGCCGACCACCAGCAGCGCCAGCATCAGCGGATGCGCGGAGAAATACCAGCGCAGCCAGGTGGCAAGCGGCAACTTGCCTACGTAGTACGTCTGGTTGCCGGCCAGGCTGGTGACCTTCTTGCCCTGCAGCAGCACCACGCTGCCCTGGAAATCCTTGAGCAGGTCCGGATCGGCCAGCGCGTCGGCCAATGCATTGACGTTTCCGGACTGCTCGGCCAGCACCGCCACCACGCTGCGCCCGGATGCCAGCGGCGACTCGAAGCCCATCAGCACCACGTCGCCGGGGCCGGGCCTGACGCTGACATCGGCGGTGGTCGGCAGGTCGGTGCGGCGTGCGTCGAAGGACAGGAAGCCCGGCAGCTTGTCCAGCAGCCAGTCGCTGAGCTTGAAACTGCGATCCTCGCCGGCATCGGCGATGGGCAGCCGGTCGGCCCACTGCTGGAACAGCGGCTGCGAGCTGCGCGAGCCGAGCACGACCAGATCGCGGTCGGCATGGCGGGCGACGTCGGCGGCCTGGATCATCGTCGCGTGCAGCGCCGGATAACCGCTGGAAGCGCCCAGGCGCCCCAGCAGGGTCAGCACGTTGGCGATGTCCTGGTCGCCATACTGGTTGGGCAGCACCAGCGCCGTCTCCGAAAGATCGGCCAGGCGGTTGAAGGGATAGCCGGCATTGGCGAACGCGGCCAGGTTCGGCATCGCCATGTAGTGGTGGAACGAACTGAGATCGATGCTCGAGTCCGGATCGATGGCACCGGACACGTCAGGGAACGTGTTCTTGCACTCATCGGCCTGCGGGCGGTCGAAGAAGAAATGGAAGCGCAGCTGGCTGTTGGACGAGAACGGGCCGGTCGGCAGCGTCAGCTTCTGCACGATCGGCATCTGCCCGCGGGTGCCGACGCTGTTCCACCAGCGCTGCGGCAGCGACTCGGCGTAGGGCAGGCCGTTCAGCGGCAAGGTGGCGATGAACGAATCGTTGAGGCTGATGTTCAGCGCAGACTTGTTGTCGACGTCGGGAAGCGTGTAGCGGTACTTCAGCGTCAGCGGGATGCCGGCGCGGCGCCACACGAACAGGTCCGGCGGCAGTTGCAGGCCGACGCGGATCAGGTCCGGGTGGTAGCCGCTCACGCTGAGCTGGCTGTCCTGCGAGACCAGGTCGCCGAAGCGGACCGGGTGCTCGCTGGATACCCAGCGCGGCGCGTCGTACGGCCGGCGCTTGTTCGGCTCGTCGAGCTTGGTGATGGTCGCCGCGGGGCCGCCCATGGGTGCGCGCAGGGCCAGCGCCGTGGCCGCGGTGCGCAGTTCGGCGGGATTGCGCCCCATCACCAGCAGGAACTTGCCGAACGGATCGCGCGGATTGGCGACCACGGCCACGCCCGGGCCGACCACGCCGGCAAACCTGCCTTCCGCGGTCAGCTCGGCCGGCAAGGTGGAGGGCGTGACGAACAGCACCGCATTGCCGGTGTCGGGCAAGGCGCCCACCGTCACCGGGAACGCGGCGCCACGATAGCCGGCCAGCGCGCCGAACCAGGACGAGACGATGCCGGCGGCCTGGACCGTCTCCAGGTCGGGACGCTGCGGGAAATAGAAGGGCAGCTGCAGGCGGCGGATATCGCGCTCGTCGAAGAAGGGGACAGGCAGCAGCGACAGGTCGTCGGCGAGCTGCAGCGGCGTGCTCTCCAGCGAAAGATTGCTGCCGCGGTCGATATTGGCCCACAGGCTGGTGTGGTCCGGATCCTCGCAGTCGCGGGTGTAGTGCCCGATCAACTGCATGTCCAGCTGGTTGTAGGCGGTGACCAGCAGCGGATTGATCGGGATGTCGGTTTCCAGCAGGCGGCCGGCGGTTTCCCTGGGCGTGGGAATCGTCGCCACGGTGACGCCGTTGACGGTGATCTTGAGGTGGGACAAGTCAGGCAGCAGCGCCGGCGAATAGCTGTACTTCAGGTGCAGCGTCGCGGCCTGCACCACCTCGTCCGAGCGCGTGCTGAAAGGCACGCCGGCACTGCCCTCGATGCCGCGCAGGGTGATCTCGTAGTTGATGCCCAGCTGGCGCAGGGTCGCCGTGCGCTGCTGCGAGGGGGCAGCCAAAGGAGCAACATCCGCGGCCGCTTCGGGCGCCTGGGCGGCGGCACCGTCCTGCGCCCGCGCCATGCCGACCAGGGAGGTGAGACCAAACGCCATGCAGGCAACGAACAATCGCATCGGGAACATCCGCTCTACGGAAACGGGGGAAATGGATTTCATGGCGCCGACTCCCGGCCCTCGGCGCTGGCGGGCCTGAAACCCTGGCGCAGGCTTGCCGAGACATGCCGGCCGAGATGCCGGAACCCGCGCAGGCTGGCAAGCGTCACCTCGCCGAGCGAGCGCCAGAAGGAATCGCGTTCGTGCTGGCCCCACTGCGAGATCCAGACATCGGCGCGGGCGAACGTGGAGGCCACCAGCCAGCGCTCCTGTTCGACGTTCAACGCATCGAACTGGATGCTCACGCCGGAGCGGTCGCGATCCTGGCGGATGACGGCGGGCAGCCGCTGCTCCTGGCCGCGATGGGTCAGGCCGATCCGCACCGGCGTACCGGGCTCGATGGGCTGCGCATTGTCCAGCTTCAGCGCCATGCCACCGGTGGAGAAGTTCAACGTCCTGCACGGCAGCGCCTGGCCGTCGGCAAGATAGAGCGTGGCGGCGATGTCCAGTGGCACGCGCGGCGAGCGCCGCACCTGGCGCTGCTCGCTGGCGGTGGCGATGGTCGCGCCCAGCAGCAGCACGTTGTACAGCGTCCAGGCCAGGTTGAACCAGATGGTCTGGATGTCGCCGGTGCTGTCGGCACTGAACAGGCGCAGCACGCCGGCGGCGATGCCGGCGAGGTTGAGCAGCAGCAGGAACAGGTAGGGTTTGGCGATGTCGGCGTCGAAATAGCTCTGCTTGACCAGCCCGCCCTTGGGCGTGACGTTGAACTTGCCCAGTTTCGGGTTGATCACCGCCGCCAGGGTCGGGCGCAGGATGTACCAGGCCAGCGTGGTCTCGTAGACCTCGTTCCACAGCGGATGGCGGAACTTGCCCTGCACCTTCAGGTTGGTCACGTTCGCCTGGAACACGTGCGGCAAGGCATAGGCCAGGATCATCAGCGCCGAGGCCTGGATCACGTGCGCACCGAAGAACAGGAAGGCCAGCGGCGCGGTCAGGTAGATGATGCGCGGCAGTCCGTAGAAGAAGTGCAGCATCGCGTTGAAATAGCACAGCCGTTGCGACAGGCGCAGGCCACGGCCGGACAGCGGGTTGTCCAAGCGGAAGATCTGCGCCATGCCGCGCGCCCAGCGCACCCGCTGCGCCACGTGCGCGGACAGGCTTTCAGTCGCCAGTCCCGCCGCCTGCGGGATGGCCACATAGGCGCTGCGATATCCGGCACGGTGCAGCTTCAGCGCGGTATGCGCGTCCTCGGTGACGGTGTCGGTGGCCACGCCCCCCACTTCCAGCAGCGGCGCACGCTTGATCACCGCGCACGAGCCGCAGAAGAAGGTGGCATTCCACTGGTCGTTGCCGTCCTGCAGCAGGCCGTAGAACAGCTCGCCTTCGTTGGGAACGCGGCCGTAGGTGCCGAGATTGCGCTCGAACGGATCGGGCGAGAAGAAATAGTGCGGCATCTGCATGACCGCCAGCAGCGGGTCGCGCAGGAACCAGCCCATCGTCACCTGCAGGAAAGAGCGCGTGGGCACGTGGTCGCAATCGAAGATGGCCACGTAGTCGCCATGGCTGCGCCTGAGCGCGGCGTTGATGTTGCCCGCCTTGGCGCCGATGTTGTTGGTGCGCGTGAGGTAGTGGACGCCCACTTCCTCGCAGAATTCGCGGAACTCCTCGCGACGGCCATCGTCGAGCAGATAGATATTGAGCTTATCGGCCGGCCAGTCGATGACGCTGGCCGCCAGCACGGTGGTACGCACCACCGACAACGGTTCGTTGTAGGTGGGAATCAGCACATCGACGCTGGGCCAGTCGCGCTGGTCGGCCGGCAGCGGAATCGGCTTGCGGCTCAGCGGCCACAGCACCTGGAAATAACCCAGCACCAGGATGACGAAGGCATACAGCTCCGCGGCCAGCAGCCCCAGCCCGAGAACGAAGTCGACGAGGTTGCCCATGCCCATCGTCTGCGTGCTGCGCCACCAGATGTAGCGCGAGGACACCGCAAGCGACAGGCCCATCATCACCAGCGCGGCGACGCGCCCACCGCGGCGGCGCAGGACCAACGCGACGGCAAACAGCGCCAGCGAGAACACCAGCTGCTGGACGACGTCCATCGGCACCGCCACCACGAATACCAGCAGCACCGCCCCCAGCAACCACAGCGCCACGGTGGACAGCCGGGTCAGGAAGGAGGCTGATGCCGGCTGCTGGACTGCACTCATCTTACTTACGTCCCCGGGTCAAATGACGATGCGAGAAGACTCGGCCGGGCGCGGCGGCTCCATCGCGCGGCTGAGGGTAGGCTCCACTGGATCAACGACCGTTGACGATGCGCTTCAACGGATTGGCCTGCGCGCTATCGGCCGCCGACCGTGCCTCCATCAATCTGCGAAACAAGGCGGCAAGCGGCGTGGCACCCTCGCCCGTCACGCTCGCGCTCGCGCTCGCGCTCGCGCATGATGGTGACTCCGGCACCGAGGGCGCCGGAGTCGATTGCGCATTACCGGCTGATCTGGCCGCCGGCGTGCCCGCGCTGCCGGAAGCGGCACGCGCGCGCGGCAACGGCACGCTGGCGAAGTCCTGGTAGCCCGCCGCTTCGGAGGACCCACCGAACCGCGAGAACAGGCCGCGGATATCGTCGTCGGGCTGCTGGCCGGGCTTATTCTTGTTCATGGATATTCTTGTCGTTCATCACAACGGTATTCAAAAGATCCTCGACAACACGAGGCGACGCACATCGTCCGACTGCGGGGCACATGCCCGCACGGCCAGGCCGGAAAGCATGCCGGCCTGCTGGAACCATGACTGGTACACCCCCTCCAGGAATCCATCCACCCAGCTGCTGGTACCCAGCGCGGTGATGATCGGAGGCGCCATGTGGCGGATGTCGACCCGGTCGGCAGACTCGTCGAAGGCGCACCGCCCCCATTCGATCAGGTCCCACAGCCGATTGGCCGAGGACTCCATGTCCTGCAGTGTCAGGCACTCCCCGACGGGATGGTTGGAGGCAAAGCGCCCGCCGATGCGCGAAAGCAGCGCCTTCAGTTCCTGGTCGGAAAGCTCGGCCGAAAACTCCTGGCCCATGGCCTGCACGAACCCGAGCCACTGCCGGGAGCACGCACGGATACGCAGATGTTCGAGCAACTCTTGCGGATCCATTCCACGTTTTCCCAAGGTCTTGGTGAATCAGTAGCGCCCGATGCACATCGCATGAGGCAGCCCTTGATGCTCCGCCAAAGCATTGTGCGATGCAAGTCTCACTTTTCCGCTTTGTGATGGTCAGCGTGAAGTCAGCTTCACGTCAGACACGTGGAATCACGCGGCAAGACGCGCCTTACGCCACCCCGAACACCTGCCGCAGATAGGTCAAGTAACCGGGATCGTCACACATGCTCTTGCCCGGCGAATCGCTGAGCTTGGCAACCGGCTGGCCGTTGCAGCGGATCATCTTGATGACGATGTTCAGCGGCGTCGGGCCCAGGTCGTTGGTCAGGTTGGTGCCCACGCCGAAAGCGACCTGGCAGCGGTCGCGGAAGCGCGCGTACAGGTGCATGACCTTCTCGATGTCCAGCCCGTCGCTGAAGACCAGCACCTTGTTGCGCGGGTCCACGCGGTAGCCCTGCAGGTGGGCCAGGATGCGCTCGCCCCACTCGAAGGGATCGCCGGAATCGTGGCGCATGCCGTCGAACAGCTTGCAGAAGTACAGGTCGAAGTCGCGCAGGAACGCGTCCAGGCCGACCACGTCCGACAGCGCGATGCCCAGGTCGCCGCGATACTCGCGCGCCCACGCCTCCAGCGCCGCGGCCTGCGAATCGCGCAGGCGCGGGCCCAGCGCCTGGAAGGCCTGCAGCCATTCGTGCGCCATCGTGCCCAGCGGGGTGAACCCGTACAGGCGCGCGAAATGCACGTTGCTGGTGCCGACGAACTGGCCGTCCAGTTGCCGCTGCAGGATCCGCAGCAATTCGCCGTGCCACTGCCGCGAGTAGCGCCGGCGGGTGCCGTAGTCGGCGATGCGGCACTCCGAGTAGCCCTCGGCATCGCGCAGCATCGCGATCTTGGCCTCGAGCCGGCGCCGGCCCTCTGCGTGATCGGCACCGGCGCCGGTGCGGCGGAACCACACCTCGCTGATGATCGCCAGCAACGGCACCTCGAACAGGATCGTGTACAGCCACGGCCCCTTGATCTCCAGCTCGATCTCGCCGGGCACGCTGTCCGAGGCACGCAGCGTCAGGTACTTGCGGTCCAGGTGGAACAGGCCGAGGAAGTCGACGAAGTCCGGCTTGAGGAAGCGCAGCCCGCGCAGGTAGTCCAGTTCCTCGGGACGGAAGTACAGCGAGCACAGGCCGTCGATCTCATCGGAGATCTCGTCCAGGCAGTCGGCCAGATCGATACCCGGGGTGCGGCACTTGAAGCGGTACTCGACCTGCGCGCCGGGATGCTGATGCAGCACCGCCTGCATCATCGTGAACTTGTACAGGTCGGTGTCGAGCAGGGAGTCGATGATCATGGCCGCGATTATGCGCTGCCGGTCCCTCCCGCACGAATCCTCAGCGCCCGGCCCGCTCGCCGAAGATCGCCTGGGCGGGCTTGTTCTGCACGGTGAAGTCGCTGTCGCGCATGCCGCCGGCGTCCGGGTCGGTATACCAGCACCAGATGCCGATGCCCTGCACGCCATGCCCGGCCAGCACCCGGATCCACTCGCGCAGCACCTGCACCTGCAGGCGGGTATCGACGGCGGCCTGGCGCTGTTCCGGACTCTCCCAGGGAGCCGCCAGGCTGCCTTTCGCCGATCTCAGGCCCAGCTCCGCCACCCAGACCGGACGGCCACTGCGTTGTGCCAGTGCCTGCAGCTGCGCGGCGGCCTCGCGCATCCTCGCCGCCCGCGCCTCCGCCTGCGGCGGCAACGCCGGATACAGGCTGGTGCCGACCACGTCGAACAGGTTCCAGTAGCGGAAGCTCTCGGCATGCTCCAGGCCGTCCGCCACGTAGGCCAGCGTGCCGCGATAGGCCTGCCGCACCGCGGCCACCAGGCCGGGCCATTGCGGCGCGTCCTGCAACTGCCGCAGCTCCGTGGCCACCACCAGCGCCTCGGCGTGCTCGTCCTCGGCCACCTCGGCCAGTTGCACGACGGCGCGCTGGTAGGCGGCGAACCAGGTCGCACGGTCGCCGGGATCGGCATCGCCGGCCCAGTGGCCGGGAATCCACAGGTGAATCTTCAGCATCGGCCGAAGTCCTGCGGCGCGCATCTGCCGCAGGCCGGCACGGACCTGCTCGACAGTACTGTCGCTGCCCAGCACCGGGTCGCTGGACGTGGGCGTGGCCTGCCACACGAATGCCACCAGCAACCCCACCTGCGCGCCGGAGGAGGCCAGGTTCCGCAACGAGGCCTGCGCCTCATCGCTGCCCCAGGGCGCCTGTTCGGAGACCTTGACGTTGGCGCCCATCCAGGGTGCATCGGTCGCCGGAGCGCAACCGCTGGTCAGTGCCATCAACAGGGCCATCAGTCGTCTCAAGACACGGTCACCGGCCGGACGCGGAGCGCCGGCATCGCGAGAGAAAGAGAATCCCGGTCACGGCCGTTCCCTCCCCGCTTGCGCCGCGAACGCGCGCGCCGGCGTGCCCGTACCCGATGCCGCGTCCATCGCCCCCACTGTCGTGGCGGCAGGCGGCAGCACCGCTCCCCGACCGGCCAGTTCCTGCAATTGGGGCAGCAATATCCAGCCGCTGCCGGCCAGCATCGCCAGCAGCAACGCGCCGGCGACCAGGCGTTGCGGGCGGCGGATCTCGCGCAGGGCCAGGGCGGCGGGCACCAGCAGCAGCAACGCCATGCCCGACGGCCATCTCCCCCACAGCCATACCGCCGCCAGGCCGGCGGACGCCAGTGCGGCGGCGACGCACGCCGGCGTCCGCCACGCACCCGGCACGGCGAACGCGGTCAGCGCCGGCAACGGCAGCATGACGATGGCGGCCAGTCCAGCCCACGCCTGCCAACCCCATCCCAGGATGTCGCCGGCGCTGGAGGCGGACGTCCAGGCACCGCGCAGCAGGGCCAACGCGTCGCCTTCGAGCAGCAGCCCCAGGTGCAGGCAGATCAGCAGCACGAACAGCAGCGGCAGGAACACGGCCAGGTGGAAGGTGAAGGGCGCACGCGGCAACAGGCCGGCGGGCACCACCAGCAGCATCCACGGGGCCAGCGCCGCGATCACCAGCCAGGCGGAAACGCCGGTGAAGAAGAACAGGCACATCCACGCGGCCAAGCTCATGTAGACGGCAGGGCCGATCTCGCGGCGGAAGCGGCGCAGCGTCCTGCACAGGCCGTAGAACACCAGCAGCGCGACGCCATGTCCCTCGCCGGTGAGCGCGGCCCACAACAGCAGCGGCTGCAACAGGAACAGCGCGCTCAACGTCCACGCCCAGCCCTGGCCCAGCGCGCGCGACAGGTCGCGCCACAACAGCGCCACCATCACCGCGCAGGCAGCGATATCCAGCGCGCAGGGCAGCAGCAGCGCGGCGGTCGGCGAGATCGACAGCAACCAATGGCCCAGCTGCGCGATGCCGCGCGGATGGAACAGCCACAGCGCTTCCCGCCCCGGCGCGTCGGCCAGTGCCAGCATCTGCCGGTAGGCGTCCGGGACCACGGCAGCGAGTTGCCCGCGGGCCAGCAGCCAGCCGAGCAGCGCCGCCAGCACACCGGCGGCGAGCACGAACACCGCCACGACGGCACCGTCGTGGCGGGCCTCAGCCGTCGAGTGCGGCCTTGCGCTGCTCGGCAACGTGTTTGCTGATGCCATGGGTGGTCTTCTCCCAGTAGAAAGGATTGTGGACCAGTTGCCACAGGCCCTTGTAGGCGGCGATGGACTGCAGGACCCAGTAGAACGGCACGGTCAGCGCATAGGGCGCCAGGTGCTGGTAGCCGCGCTTGAGGCTGGCCACCAGCGTCATGTAGATGAAGAAGCCGTTGGCCACCAGCAGATTGAACATGTTCAAGTAGAGCAGTTCCGGCGGCATGATCGCCTCGAACGCGCGCGTGCCGGTGACCAGCCATACCAGGTACACGCCCCACAGCAGCGGCGCCACCAGCGCGGTGAAGAACCCGCCGCCGACGAAGAACTGGAACCCCCAGAACCCGCGGAACCCGGTCGAGCGGTACAGGTGCACCGGGTCGCGCATGTGCACCAGCCAGGTCTGCATGTAGCCCTTGAGCCAGCGCGAGCGCTGCCGGATCCAGTTGGGGATGCTGACGTTGGCTTCCTCGTAGGTGGTGGAATTGACCACGCTGACGCGGTAGCCCTGCTGGGTCAGCCGCACGCCCAGGTCCGCGTCCTCGGTGACGTTGTACGGGTCCCAGGCATGGATCTTGCGCAGCACGTCCAGCCGGAAGTGGTTAGAGGTGCCGCCCAGCGGGATGGGCACGCGCAGGTATTCCAGCGCGGGCAGGAAGAAATCGAACCACAACGTGTAGTCCAGCGCGAACATGCGCGTGAGCCAGTTCTCGTCGGCGTTGTAGTAGTTCAGCCGCGCCTGGATGCAGGCCACGTTGGCCGGCGACTTGCGGAAGGCCGCGACCACGCGTTTGAGCTGGTTGGGCTCGGGCTTGTCCTCGGCGTCGTAGATGGTGAGCAGTTGCCCGCGGGCGAACTGCAGCGCGTAGTTGCAGGCCTTGGGCTTGGTCTTGGGCTGCGACGGCGGCACCCGGATGATCTCGAAGATGGCCTCCAGCCCCAGCCGCTTGGCGGCATCGATGGTCTCGGTGTCGCCGGCCTCCAGCACCAGCTTCACGTCCAGCCGGGAGGTCGGATAGTCGAGCTTGCGCAGCGCCGCGGCCAGGATCGGCAGCACGTCCGGCTCCTTGTACATCGGCACCAGCACGGTATAGACCGGCAGGTCCTCGTCGCGCAGCTCGGCCACGTCGGCGTCTTCGACCTTGATGTCGATGCGCTTGCGCGCGCCCAGCCAGGTCAGCGCGAACTTGAAGACGAAGCTCAGCAGGAACAGCACGGCCAGGGTGGCATTGATCGCGACCAGCGTCGGGATCGGCCATGCCACCATCACTGCGACCAGCAGCGCCAGGCCCAGCAACGCCCACAGTGCCTGCGCACGCGTCACCACCTTGCGCGCCGAATGCTCGGGCGCGCGCTCGGCCAGCAGGTTCAGCGCATCGTGGGTGAGCTGGCCGTCGGCGCATTGCTGGATGCTCCAGACGATGTCGAACTTGGAGGTCCCCACGAACCGCACGTCGGCGCCATGGCGTTCGCGCGCCCAGGCGAACACCTCCGGCCCCGGATCGGCCACCGCCAGCACCAGCCTGCCGTCCTCCTCGCGCCACGGCAGCGCCAGCCGCTGCGCGTACTCGGACAGCAGCCCGGGCTGGAACAACGCCGCCTCCGGCGGCTGCTCCAGCAGGTTGACGAAGTTCAGCCCGAACTGGCGCGCCAGCACCGGGTAGAACTTCAGCGCGCTGGTCCAGCGCTGCGCCAGCACGATGTCGCCCAGCCGCGAGCGCCACCGCTGCTGCAGCGCCAGCGCGGTCTGCAGCTGGCCGTCGTCGATGACCCCTGCATCCACCAGGCGGCGGCCGATCTGCTGCTGCGAGCCGATCGCCTGGGGAATGTTTCCGTAGACAACCACTTCGTCGGCAACTTTCATCCCGTCCTCCTTGGCTAGAAGCGCCACCAGGCCGCCACGAACACCGCGCCGCCGGCGCCGGTGTTGCGCCCGGCAACCGGTCGCTGGTAGCCGGCCTGCAGCTGGCTGCCGCCCGGCAACGTGTACAGCGTCGACAACTGCAGCTTGGTCAGGTCGTAGTTGTTGCTGGCGATGAAGTTGGTGGGATTGGCGCCGCTCCCGTTGCCCAGCCCCTGGATCACGTTGAGCTCGGCGATCGCCATCCAGCTCGGCGCCAGCGCCACGCCGCTGGCGATGTCCACGCGGACCTCGTCGGCGGCATCGGCGCCGCGCAGGCGCACCGCCATGCCCATGTCCACGTAGCCGCTGCGCGTGCCCAGGCGATAGCCGCGGCCCACGCTGTAGCGCAGCTCGGCGCCGTAGTCGCCCAGCCCGAGGGCCGGCTCGTCGTCGCGGTCGTAGGCCGGGATGCTGACCAGAAACTGCGCCGCCCCGGTCCATGGCCCTTCACCGGGTCCGAGCCGGTAGCGCAGGCCGATCTCCTGGTCGCCCAGCCCGCGCGTGGTGTGCTTGCCGTAGCTGCCATCGTCGCCGTAGCGCATCTCGTTGGCGTAGAAGTTGCCGATGAAGCTCAGGTCCGGGCTCAGCCCGTATTCGACATAGAGGTTGAGCTGGTCCTGGCGGCTGCTCCCGCCATTGGGAAACGAGCGGCGATGGTGGCCGTCGTCGAACGCGCGGGGGCTGTCGGAATGGCTGGCCTTGAGGATCACCAGCGCCGCGCCTTCGTCCTGCACCCAGGCGCCGGCCAGGCAGGGCCCGGCCACCAGCAGGGCAATGGCCGGCAGCAGCCGAAGGATGCGGCCCGATCGGCGCGGCCATGCGCGCGCGGCCGCAGCGGCGGGCGCCGGACCGTCAAGGTCATTTCCTTGGGAAACGCGGGGCGAAAACGGGCTCTCGGTCCCGTCGGCAATCCGTTTCATTGCAGGTTGTTTTCCTGGGAGGGGGTTCCCCGAAGGGAAGCAGGAAGCGGCATCCATGTGCCGGCAACCGAAACGTATCACGGATTTTTTCGATTCACATCACAAATAATTTACAGAATCCTTGCATTCAGACACTTCCCGGGGATCCGCCTCCGGACAGCGTGGCCACTTTCGTCTGGCTGCTTCAGCGGCGGCGCGTGTCCCCTCCCCCCCGCACTGACAGCCGCGCCAGCGTCGATACGGCATGCCCCCAGATCGCCAGCCAGATCAAGGCGCGCTGTGGCGCCGAACGGCCCGCGGCCTCGAACTTGCGGAAATAGCGCCACAGCCCGCGATGCTTCTGCCATTCGACGAACAGCGGGCGCGAGCGGCTGGAAACACCGCGCACGTGCACCACGCGCAGGTCGTTGGCCACCGCCACCACCGCACCGGCCTCGCGCGCGCGGCGGCACAGGTCCAGGTCCTCGGCATGCAGACGATAGCCTTCGTCCCAGCCGCCGATGCGCTCGAACAGGTCGCGCGGCATCAGCATCAATGCCCCGGAGATGGCCGGGACCGGCTGCAGCGACTGCACCGGATCCATTGGCACGGACAGGTCCAGGCCAGCGCGCGGCGAACGCAGCATGGCCAGGAAATCGGGATCGCGACGGCGCACCGCCGGGTCCGCCCGGCCCTGCTCGTCCACCTGCTCCACGCCCAGCAGCGCCGGCCCCAGCCCGCGCGCGCGCTCGCGCAGGCGGGCCAGCGTATCCGGTTCGACCATCAGGTCCGGATTGACGAACGCCAGCCAGCGCGCGCTCGAATCCGCCGCGCCTTGGTTGCAGCCGGTGGCGAAACCGGGGTTGTCCGGGTTGGCGATGAAGCGCACGCGCGCGTCCGCGATGGCGTGGCGCTGGGCGATCTCGACGCTGTCGTCGTCCGAGGCGTTGTCCACCACCCGGATCTCGGCCACGTCGTGGCCGGCACGCAACCGCCGCAGGCAGGCGTCGAGGGTGCTGGCGCTGTTGAAGGTCACCACCACCGCGGCGATCTGGTCTCGTTCCATCCACCGATTATCGCGGCACAGCGTCGCAGGCAGAAGCCGGCGGCTGGCGCCCGGGTCCGCATGCACCGCATAATGCGCCGCGCATGGCGACGAACAGCTTGGCAGCGGTCGTCGCCACGCCCGCGAAACGGAACCTCCGCTTCGCGGCCCGTGCCCTCCGTGTGCGAGATGACGGCCCGCAGTTCTTCCGGTTCCACGCTGCCTTCCAATTCAAGACGCCGCGCCCGCCCCACAGGCGCCTGCGTGTTCCGACGGCCCGGCAGCGCCGTCGCCTGCTTCGCCGATATATCGATCGGACGTATCCATAGGACCCGCGGCCATTGGTCTAGACCAAGGACCGGCGCGAGCATGCGCGTCCCGTTCCTGGTCGTTGCCGCCATGCGTCCTGCGCGCGTCATGCTCGAGTATTTCCACCCCTGGCCGAACTCGGCCGGCTTCTACCTGGCGCGCGAGCGCGGCTGGTACCGGCAGCACGGCCTGGAACTGGCCCTGCAACTGCCCGACCCCTGGCACGGCGACGGCCTGGCGCACCTGCTGCGCGGCGATTGCGCCTTCGCGGTGTTCCCCAGCAACCGCCTGCTGGTACGCCGCGCCGGGGGCGAACCGCTGCGCGCCATCGCCGCCATCAACCAGTGCGGGCTGGAGGCGATCCAGACCCTGGCCGACACCGGCATCGCCCGCCCGCGCGACCTGGCCGGGCGACGCCTGGCGATGAACCCGACCCCGCGCGGCCTGGCGATGGTGCGCCACCTGGTGGCCGGCGACGGCGGTGACCCGGACGCGGTGGTCGTGGTCGATGCCGGCACCCGCGAACTGCGCCCGGAGGACCTGGCCGCCGGCGTCGCCGATGCCAGCTTCGGCGGCTACTGGGCCTGGGAAGCA
>JAFADB010000101.1 GCA_023425225.1 Pseudomonadota bacterium | reverse complement strand
CCGCCCAGCAGCACGCCCTTGCCGGGGCTGTGGTAGCCGGTGCTGGGATAGCTGATCAGGGTGATCGGCAGGTCGGTGTAGCTGATGCCGCCGTAGATCGCCTCGTCCTCTTCCCAGAAGCGGCGCTTGAACTGCAGCCCCATCTTCACCGAGGCCGCGTACGGCAGCTTGCCGATGGCCTCGTTCATGGCGTCGCCGACGGTGACCGGGATGCGGCTGAGCACCGACAGCGGGATGGTGCAGATGCACCAGTCGGCCTTGGCCACATGCTCGCCGCCGCCGGCCTGGTAGGTGACGCTGACGCCGGCGTTGTCCTGGTCGATGGCGGTGACCTTGGCGTCGTACTCGATCACGCCCTCCAGCTGGCGCGCGAACGCCTTGCCGATCTGGTCCATGCCGCCGACCGGCTGGAACATGGTGGTCTGCATCTCGTAGTTGTTGCCGGCCGCCAGCGTGGTCCACAGCCGCGACTGCAGGATGTCGTGGGCGGAGAACGGCTCGGAAAACTCCGGCGCCCCGGACAGCCCGCCACCGGGATACTTGGCGAAACCGCGGCGCTCGCTGCTCTCCTTGCCCTTCACGTAGCCGAAGTTGCGGTCCAGCGCGCCCCAGTTGCGCAGCGACTCGAGCAGGATCTCCTGGTCCTCCTTGCTGACCAGTTGGTCCAGCGCCCGCTGCTGGGTGCTCTTGGCCAGCAGCTCGGCCACGTGCCCCTTGTAGTCCGCATCGATGTCGCGGAACCGCTGCGGCTTGCCGCCGAAGCCTTGCTGCGTGTGCACCAGTGCGTTGTAGTTGACCTGCACGAACGATTCCAGCGCCACCCCGAACTGCTTGCAGTACGACAGCACCGCGTGGTGGTGGTGCGGGATGCGCCACGGCCCGGGATTCAGGTACAGCCCCGGATCGAAGCCGCAGTGCTGGGTCGCCCCGCCCAGCTCGGTGTAGCTGTCGCCGCCATGCAGGGTCCAGTTGCGCCCGCCCGGGCGGTTGTTGAACTCGAGCACCTTGACCCTGTAGCCGGCCTTGCGCATCTCGTAGGCGGCGGTCATGCCGGCCAGGCCTGCGCCCAGGATCAGCACCGAGGCGCCGTTCGGATCGCCCTCGAACTTCGCCGGTCCCTTCCAGCCGGATTCGGCCGCCATGCCCAGGCTGCTCATGGCCTGGTACATCATCGCGCCGCCGGCGGCCAGCCCGATCCGGGCCAGCAGCTGGCGGCGCGTCATCGACTCACGTGTGTGTTGCATTCAAGCCTCTGTTGCAGGCTGCCGTCCGTGGCCGTGGATCCCGTCGGGTCGTCGTCAGAACTCGTAGCTCAGGCTGGCGAAGTACTGCCGCGGCGCGATCAGGTTGTAGGAACCGGAGGTCTCGTTGGGGAACACCGCGCCGATGGCGTCCTTCTTGTCGAACAGGTTGTACACCGACAGCTGCAGCCGGCCGCCGGCGAGGAAGCCCTCGCTGCCGCCCTTGTAGCCCAGGCTGCCGTTGGTGATGAAGGTCGAGTCCACCCGGTCGGTGTTCATCGTGTCGCCGTAGCGCTTGCCGGTGTACTTGGTGTCCCAGTTGGCGAAGAAGTGCTCGCCTTCCCAGCCGCCGTTGAAGCTGACCATGAACTTGGGCGCGTCCGGCACCTCGTTGCCCTTGACCGGGCGCAGCACGTCCTGGATGCCGCTGCCGTCGTCGCGGTAGCCGTAGTAGTCGTCCTGGAACTCGGACTTGTTCCAGGTCAGCGAGGCGCCCAGGCGCCAGCCGTCGGCCGGGCGCCACATGCCCGACACCTCGGCGCCGCGGGTCTTGATGTCGCCCACGTTCTGGTAGATCTCGCTGGCCACCACCAGCGGGTCCGGGTTGGTCAGGGCGATGATGCGGTCCTGGTACTTGATGTCGTACAGCGCGACGTAGCCGCTCCAGGCGCCCTGCTCGGTGCGCAGGCCGATGTCGATGTTCTTGGAGCGCTCGGGCTTGATGTCCGGGTTGAAGAAGCCGGCGGTCAGCGCCAGGCGCGGGGCGGCGCTGAAGTTCTCGGCGTAGTTGGCGAACAGCTCGGTACCCTCGGCCAGCGCGTAGCTGGCGCCGACCTGCGGCTGGAACCAGTCCTTGTCCTTCTTGGTGGTGTTGCGGGTGACGCTGTTGTTGAAGTCGTCCAGGTTGGCGATGCCGTGGTACTTGCGGTCCACGCTCAGGCCCTTGGCGCCGAACTCCAGGGTCAGCCGCTCGTCGAGCAGGCGCACGGTGTCCTTGATGTACAGCTGCACCACGTCGGTGGAGAAGTGGTTGTCGTAGTAGTTGATGACATAGGGCACCGAGCGGTCCAGGTCGCCGCCGTCGGTGAGGTTGTACAGCGGCCGCACCTGGTCGAAGTCGTAGGTCTCGTACCAGCCGCCGACCTCCAGCCGGTTGCTGCCGATGTCCCAGGACAGCGCTGCGGTCACGCCCTTGCGGTCGCCGGACATGATCTCCTCGCGGCGGGTCATCGAACCGACGTGGGTGACGTTGCCGTCGGAGTCGACCAGCTGCGGATCGCGGATGTAGATGTTGGTGCGCCCGGGCGTGCCGGCCATGGCGTCCTCGTACAGCCCGGTGGCCACCGAGGGCGGCGTGCCGCCGATGCCGTAGCCGTGCTTGTTCTCGTAGTAGCCGGTGAACTTGAAGTTGACCGTGTCGGTCAGCAGGAAGTCGCCGCCCAGGCTCAGCAGCGAATCGCGGCGGCCGTTCTGCCACTCGGTGTAGTGCTCGGCGTCGGTTTCCGGATCGCCGGTCAGGCGCTCGTGGATGTCCCAGGCCAGCGAGCCGTCGGAGTTGTAGCTCTGGACGTCGTAGTCCTTGCGGTTGTTCCAGATCCAGCCCAGGGTCAGGTGGCCGGCCTCGAAGTCCTGGCGGATCTTGGCCTCGAAGTGGTCGCTCTTCTGCGTGGCCGGCTTCAGGTCCCAGACCCCGCCATGGGTGCGGGAAGCGGAGAAGTACGCCACCGGGCCGCCGGCCCACCACTCGGGCGTGTCCACCCGGGCGAAGGTGCGCACCAGGTCGTCCGAACCGAAGGTCTGGCTCGCCTTGCCGCTCCAGGTGTCGCCGCCCTTGGGGCCGATGCTGGTGTAGCGGATGGCGCCGCCCAGGGCATGGTAGGACGGCTGGGTGACGTCGCCCGAACCGGTCGAGACGCTGACGTCGAGCAGGTTCTCGGAGGAGATGTAGCGGCTGATCGGCCCGCCCTCGCGGGTGTCGGCGGTCTCGATCGGGATGCCGTCCAGGGTCACGCCGACCTGGTTGGCGGAGAAGCCGCGGATGCGCATCGAGTCGCCGAATTCGTACAGGCCGAACGGATCGGTGGTCTGCACGTTCACGCCCGGCAGCGTGGCCAGCAATGCCTGCGGCGCCACGCCCGGCACCTGCGCCTCGATCTCGTCGGAGGACACGACGGCGGTGGTACGCGTGGAGCCCACGCCGACCACGCTGACCGCGTCCAGGGTCTTGGCATCGCCGGTGCTCTGCGCGAAGGCCGGGGCGGCATGGATGCCGGCAACCACCAGCAGCGATGCCAGCGGCAGCCGCGGGGAAGTGCCCAGCTCCTTGAGCGCGGCGGAAACGGATTGCGCCAGACGTGCCGCCTTGATGCGTTTACCCATTGCTCTCGACCTCCTGCTGTTCGAATCGGGATACCGGGGTCAAGCGCCGCCACCGGCGCGACCGCAGGCATGACTGCCCCTGTGCCTCGAACATACCCAGACAACCCCGGGCACGGACCGGGCACGGCGGGTAGGTCGTCCATCGACGGGTAGGGGGCGAGCGCAGGGACAACGCGGGATGACCCCATCCCGCCGCGCCGGGACAACGGCGCCCCGACCTCGCGGCGCGAGCTACCCGCTCCACGCCCGGAAACCGGCGATGGATGCCGGGGACACCGGCCGCCGCGGGCGGGCACAATCGGCCGATGCCCTTCATCGCCCCGCCGCTGCGCCTGGTGCTGTTCGATTTCGATGGCGTGCTCGCCCGCTATTCCCGACGCACGCGCCTGCTGCAGCTGGCGGCGGCGCTGGACCGCCGGTATGCGGAGGTCGAGACGGCGCTGTACGGCTCGGGGCTGGAGGCCCGCTACGACGGCGGCCAGGTGGACACCGCCGGCTACCTGGCCGAGCTGGGCACGCGGCTGTCGGGGACGGTCGAGCCGGCCGCCTGGATCGCGGCACGCCGCGCGGCCACCCATGTCGAACCGCCGGCCCTGGCCTTGCTGCAGGCGGTCTCGCAGAGGACGGACGTCGCCGTGCTGACCAACAACGGCGCGCTGATGGAGGGGATCGTCGGGGAACTGCTCGCGCCGGCCGTGCCGGGACTGCACGGCCGCATCCTGTGCAGCGGCACGCTGGGCACGCGCAAGCCCGATCCGGCGGTCTACCGGCTGGCGCTGGAGCGGCTGGGCGCCGACGCGTCACGGACCCTGTTCATCGACGACCTGTTCGTCAACGTGCGCGGCGCCCGCCGGGCCGGGCTGCATGCGGATACCGCATACGACGGCCGCTCGCTTGCCCGTCTGCTGCGGCGCTACCGGTTGCTGTGATCGGCATGCGGCCGGAGCGCGGTGGCCAACCATCGTGCCGGACGCCGACGCGCCGATCACGGCGGTGTCCGGGAATGATCCGGGCGGCTGATCCGTAAAGCGTCGTGGACGAAGCCGCCCGGCGGGTTCTCAGGGCTGGGCGAGATACCGGTCGAGTGCGGCGCGCAGCCGCTTCAGGCCCTCGCCCAGGTCGGCATCGGAAATGTTCAGCGGCGGCACGAAGCGCAGCACGTCCGGGCCGGCCTGCAGGGCCAGCAGGCCCTCTTCGGCGGCGACATCGAGGATGGCGCCGGCCTGGCCGGCGTGGGCCGGCGCCAGCACCGCGCCGAGCATCAGCCCCCGGCCGCGCACCTGCGAGAACACGCCCGTTTCCCGGCCGATCCGCTCCAGCCCCTGCCGCAGGGCCTGCGACTGGCGGCTGACATTGGCCGCCAGTTCGGGCCGCTGCAGCTTGCGCAGCACCACCCGCGCCACCGCCGCGGCCAGCGGATTGCCGCCGAAGGTGGTGCCGTGGGCACCGAACTGCATGGCATCGGCGACCTTCGGCCCGGCCAGCATGGCACCGATCGGGAAACCGCCGCCCAGCGCCTTGGCCAGGGTGACGATGTCCGGCACCACGCCGTCCTGCCAATGCGCGAACAGGGTGCCGCTGCGGCCCATGCCGCACTGGATCTCGTCGAGCACCAGCAGCGCGTCATGGCGGTCGCACAGCTGCCGCACCTGCTGCAGGAAGCCCGGCGCGACCGGTACCACCCCGCCCTCGCCCTGCACCGGCTCGATCATCACCGCGGCCACGTCGCCGGCGGCCATCGCCGTCTCCAGCTGGGCGATGTCGTTGAAATCGACGTAGCGGAAGCCCCCCGGCAGCGGCTCGTAGCCGGCCTGGTACTTGGGCTGGGCGGTCGCCGTCACCGTGGCCAGGGTGCGGCCATGGAAACTGCCGCGGAAGGTCACGATCACCCGCTGGTCGGACTTGCGCCCCTGCAGCGAGGCCCACTTGCGCACCAGCTTGATCGCCGCCTCGTTGGCCTCGGCGCCGGAGTTGCACAGGAACACCCGCCGGGCGAAGCGCGAGGCGGTGACCAGCTCCTCGGCCAGCCGCAGCGGCGGCTCGCTGTAGAAGACGTTGCTGGTATGCCAGATCCTGCCGGCCTGCTCGACCAGCGCGGTGAACAGCTCCGGATCGTTGTGGCCGAAGGCGCACACGGCGATGCCGGCGGACAAGTCCACGTATTCCTTGCCGTGGCTGTCCCACACGCGCGCGCCCTCGCCTCGCTCCAGCACCACCTGGCGCGGCCGGTAGACCGGCAGGAAGTACTCGGACAGGGACAGCAGCGGGTCGGTGGCGGCGGTCATCGCGATACGGGGCAGTGAAGGGAGTCCGGCATTCTCGCGCATCGTCCGCGCCATCGCACGTACCGGCGCGTCAGTCCAGGAACAGGTCCGGCAGCAGCGGCGCGTCCGGATCCACCGCATAGCCGGACAGGTCGGTGACACCGGCCTGCGCCAGCACCTCGTCGTCGATCAGGAAGTGCCCGCTGAAACCCGCCGCTGGCCGGGCGAGGATGGCATGCGCGGCATCGGCCATGATCTCCGGGCGGCGGCCGTTGGCCGCGCTCACCCCGGGGATCATGTTCAGCGCGTCGGTGGCGATCAGGGTGCGCGGCCACAGCGCGTTGACCGCCACGCCCTGCGGACCGAACTCGCCGGCCAGGCCCAGGGTGACGAAGCTCATGCCCATCTTGGCCAGCGTGTAGCCGGTGTGCGGCGCCCACCATTTCGGCTCCAGCGACGGCGGCGGGCACAGCGTGAGGATGTGCGGGTTGGCCGCCTGCAGCAGGTGCGGCAGGCAGGCCTGCGCGCACAGGAAGCTGCCGCGCGCATTGACCTGCTGCATCAGGTCGAAGCGCTTGATCGGCGTGTCGAGCACGCCGGCCAGCCAGATCGCGCTGGCGTTGTTGACCAGGATGTCGATGCCGCCGAAGGCATCGACGGTGGCGGCAACCGCGGCGTGGACCTGATCTTCGTCACGGATGTCGCACTTGAGCGCCAGCCCCTGCCCGCCGGCCTCGGTCACCGCCTCGGCGGCGCTGTGGATGGTGCCGGGCAGCTTGGGGTTGGCGACCGTGGACTTGGCCGCGACCGCCACGTTGGCGCCATCGCGCGCGGCACGCAGCGCAATCGCCAGGCCGATGCCGCGCGAGGCACCGGTGATGAACAGGGTCTTGCCAGCCAGCGAGTCCATGAAACGCTCCTGCGCGGAAAACGCCATCGTAACTGCGGCGGCGTGCGGCGCCGCAGCAGTGCCAGGCGACCAGGGGGTCTCCCCAACACCGGCGCACGGCATCGATCCGCCCCGGGTTCCTGGACGTGCTCGCCAGCTCGTGAGTCCGGAGCCATCCCCATGGATGGCAGACCGGGGGCCGGGGGAACGGATGCCGCTGCAGTTGCTCCGGCTCTTGGCCCCCTCCCTTGCGAAGCAGGGGAGGGCTGGGGAGGGGTTGCCCTTGCCGTTGCCTGTACCTTCGACCCGGGCAGGCCTGCCAGTGAGCGCCGACGATGCGGCAATCAAGAGCCAAGGCAACAGCACCCCTCCCCAACCCTCCCCTTCGCCCTCGGCGAAAGGGAGGGGGTGACATCTGGCGTCCAGGCATGGGCAATGCCCCGACGCCGCAATGAACCCAGGCCCGTGTGGCCCACTCCCCACGCATCGATCACTTGGAGTCCGCCCTACGGTTTCGGCCACTGCCCCTCGTTGTCCTCCCAGTGCAGGATGCGGCGGGTGACGAAGCGGTACACCGGCTTGCCGGTGGCGAACCACAGCTCGCGCACCCACGAGTGGCGCCTGAGCAGGCGCTTCTCCACCGGGGTGAGCCGCTCGCGGCAGTACATCCGCTTGTGCTTGAGCAGGTGGCGCAGGTCCTCGCGGGCCAGCAGGCGCATCCAGCGCGAGCGCGGATTGCCGCGCACCGCCAGCTGGAAGTCGATCAGCGCCGGCGAGCCGTCCTCCAGCACCAGCCAGTTGGCCTCCTTGGCCAGGTCGTTGTGGGCGATGCCGCGCCGGTGCACCTGCCGCAGCAGCCGTCGCGCGGCACGGAAGTAGCCCAGGTCGCCGTGCGGCGGCCGCTGGTACATGGCATCACCGGCCAGGTAGCTGCGGTCCAGCCAGGTGCCGTCCCAGCCCAGCAGGCGCGGCGTGGCCGGCATGCCGTCCAGCTGCTGCAGCGCGCGCGCCTCGCGTCGCGCCAGCCACCACGCCGGCACGCGCAGCCACCATGGCGAGGCGCTCAGGTCGCGGCGCACGAAGACCGCCTCGCCCTGGCGCACCAGCAGGATGCGGCCGAAGCTGTCGGACTTGAGTGCGTGCTCTGAGGGTGGCCGGGACATGGCCCATTCTATTGGCATCGCCGGCCGCAGGCGTCCGGACCGCATGCCGGCGCCGGCCCGCAGGTCTACCCTGTGCGGATGCCGATTCCCGACAACGATCCAATGCCGTTCGCGGCCGTGCTGTTCGATTGCGACGGCGTGCTGGTCGATTCCGAGCCCATCACCCTGGGCGTGCTGCGCGATGTGCTGGAGGAGCGCGGCTGGCCCATGAGCCAGGACGAGTGCGATGCGCGCTTCCTCGGACGCCAGGTCAGCGACGAGGCCGACCTGATCGCCGCGCGCACCGGCCAGCCCTTCACCCGGCAGTGGCTGCAGGCCTTCCGGCACCGCCGCGACGAAGCGCTTTCGCTGCACCTGCGCGCCATCGCCGGCGCCGCGGCGGCGGTCGAGATCCTGCACCGGGACTGCCATGGCCGCATCGCCTGCGCCTCCGGCTCGGACCGCGGCAAGCTCGACCTGCAACTGCGCAAGACCGGCCTGTACCGCTACTTCGAAGGCCACATCCACAGCGGCTACGAGGTCCCGCACGGCAAGCCGGCGCCGGACGTCTACCTGGCCGCCGCAGCCGGCCTGGGCGTGGATCCGCGCCGCTGCGCGGTGGTGGAGGACACCGCCACGGGCGCCGCCGCCGGCCTGGCCGCCGGCGCCACCGTGTTCGGCTACTGCCCGGGCGGGCCGGGCCATGGCAGCGCCGCGCAGCTGCGCCAGGCCGGCGTACGCCTTCTGTTCCACGACATGGCGGCGTTGCCGGGCCTGCTGGCGGGCGCGTCCACCGCCTGAACCAGGGCGCCACGGCGGCGGCGAGCGTGCCGGCCAGCCGCCTATAATCGGCCGATGAATTCGCCTTGGATCGACGCCACCCTGGAGTGGATCGCAGCCCATCCCCTCCTCGCCGGCGCGGTCATCTTCGCCATCGCCTTCTGCGATGCGGTCATCGTGCTGGGCGCGATCGTGCCGGCGCTTCCGCTGCTGTTCGCCGTCGGCGTGCTGATCGGGCTGGGCCAGATCTCCGGCCCGTACGCCATCGCCGCCGCGGCGCTGGGCGCGTTCCTGGGCGATGCGCTGAGCTACTGGGTCGGCCATCGCTGGGGCAACCGTATGCGCGGCTTCTGGCCGTTCCGCCGTTATCCGCAGCTGCTCGACCGCGGCGAGGTGCTGTTCCGCCGCAACGCCTTCAAGAGCATCCTGGTGGCCCGCTACGTCGGCGCCATCCGCCCGTTCGTGCCGGCCATCGCCGGCATGGCGAAGATGCCGCTGCGCCGCTACGCGCTGGCCAGCGGCATCGCCTGCCTGTCGTGGGCGGCGCTGTTCCTGTTGCCGGGCTGGGTGCTCGGGCATGCCTACGACGCGGTCGCCGCGGTCGCCGGCCGGCTGGTACTGGTGCTGGGCCTGCTCGGCGTGCTGCTGGGCATCGCCTGGGCCTTGGTGCTGTACGGCTACCGCTGGTCGGCCGGGCATCTGGATGCCCTGCTGACACGGGCGCTGGCATGGTCGCGCAAGCACACCACGCTGGGGCGCTACACCGGCGCGCTGTTCGACCCGCGCCGGCGCGAGGCGGTGCCGCTGGCAGTGCTGGCACTGATGCTGCTGCTGCTCGGCTGGGGCTGGTTCGCGCTGTTGATGGCGGTGGTGGCCCATGGCGAGCCGCTGGCGCTGGACCTGGCGGTACACGACCTGATGCTGGCCCTGCGCAACCCGCTGGCCGACTACCCGATGGCAGCGCTGGCCTCGCTGGGCGATTGGCAGGTGCTGCTGCCGGCGATCTGCGCGGCGATGGGCTACCTGCTCTGGCGCCGGCGCTGGATGGCCGCCGCACACTGGCTGGCGGCGCTGGCCTTCGGCCTGGCACTGACCAAGCTGCTCGGCGCCACCGTGCACGTGGTACGCCCGCCAGCCGCCAGCAGCGGCTTCGGCTTTCCCTCGGTGGCGGTGACGATGGCGACCATCGCCTTCGGCTTCTTCGCCGTGCTGATCGCCCGCGAACTGCCCGGCCGCACCCGGGTGTGGCCGTACCTGGTGTCCGGCGTGGTGGTCACGGTGATCGGTTTCGCGCGGCTGTACCTGGGCGCGCACTGGCTCAGCGACGTGGTCGGCGGCATGCTGTTCGGCATCTTCTGGTTGCTGCTGCTGGGCATCGCCTACCGTCGCCGCACCCACCGCTCGTTCTGGGTCAAGCCGGTGTCCTGGCTGTTCTACGGCACGTTCGTGGCCGCGGCGCTGCTGCTCTCGCCGCGCGACATCGAGCGCAAGCTGGTCAAATTCGAGCCGCCGCCACCGGTGCCGGTGGACATCGCCGCCGAGCGCTGGTGGACGGATGACTGGCGCACCCTGCCGGCACGCCGCAACGAATTCGACGACGACCAGCGCTGGCCGCTGGACGTGCAGGTCGCCGGACCGCTGGCGCCGTTGCGCGCCCAGTTCGAAGCCCAGGGCTGGCGGGTACAGCCGCAGGCCGGATGGGAACAGGCCCTGCAACTGCTGCAGACCGGTACGGACGCCGCCACCAGCCCGGTGCTGCCGGCCACGCTCGACACCCAGGTGGAATCGCTGCTGCTGCTGCGCCAGGGCGAGCGTCCCGACGAGCAGTACGCCCTGCGCCTGTGGCCGGCACCGGCGCGGCTGCAGCCCGGCGACGAGACGCTGTGGCTGGGCAGCGCGCAGACGCTGCGCTATGCCCGCCACTTCGGGCTGGTCGGACTGTGGCTGCCACTGCGCGAAGCCGATCCGGCGCTGGCCGCGGTACGCCGCTCGCTCGGTCCGCTGCCCCATCGCAGCGATGTGCATCCGCAGTCGGCCCTGCCGGTGCTGCTGGTGCGCACTGCGGGGACGGAGGAAGAGAGGTAGTAGCGGCTTCGGTCGCGATCGGGCTGTACAGGAGTCTGTGCCTCCCCAGGCAATTGCAACCAGTCCAGGAGCAACGGCACCCCTCCCCAGCCCTCCCCTGCTTCGCAAGGGAGGGGGCAACAGCAGGGCGAGGCATGTAGGAACTGGATGCGACCGCTGGGCAATCGGGTTCCCGGCACGACCCATCGCGGCCTGCGCCGCTCCTGCCGTCGTCCGGCGCTCAGGGTATCCACGCCAACAACTGGTCCAGGCGCCGGTGCGGGTCGGCCTCCTGCAGCAGCGCCAGGCGCTGGCCTTCGCTCAGCGGCAGCAGTTCGGCCAGCCGCCAGCCGACCCAGGCGGCCTGCTCCATCGATGCCGGGCGCTCCGGCGCGTAGGCCTGGCCGGCCTGCTCGATGATGCGTTCGAGCACCGTCGCCAGTAGCGCGTGCTGTGGCAGCAGTTCGTCGTCCGGGTCCGGCTCGCACCACTCCACCTGCGCGACCACCAGCCCGTTGTCGCGCACCCGGGTCTGGCGCACGTGGAAGCGGCGCGCGCCGCGCAGGCGCAGCACCAGCACGCCATCGGCGCCGACATCGAAATCCTCGATCCGCGCCTCCGTTCCCCACGCCGCGGGAACCGCCGGCGCGCCGACCTCATGGCCTTCGAGGATCAGGGTGATGCCGAACGCTTCCCCGCTGCGCACCAGGTCCAGGTAACGCGGCTCGAACACCCGCAAGCCGATCGTCGCCCCCGGCAGCAACACCGCATGCAACGGAAACAGCGGCAGCTTCTGCTCCATCGACCGTCACCCCAACGCGGCCAGGAAGCGGTGCGGCGCACCGTCGAAGCCGCCGTTGGACATGAACACCACGTGGTCGCCGGGGCGCACGGTATCGCCCAGCCGCGCCAGCAGCGTGTCCACGTCGGGCACCGCGTAGGCCTCGCCGCGCACCGCGTCGATCACCTTGCCGGCGTCCCACGCCAGTTCCGGCCGCGCCAGGAACACCACCTCGTCGGCCGTCTCCAGCGACGGCGCCAGCGCGGCGGCATGGGCTCCGAGCCGCATCGAATTGCTGCGCGGCTCCATCGCCACCACGATGCGCGCATCGCCGACCCTGGCACGCAGACCCTCGAGGGTGGTACGGATGGCGGTGGGATGGTGGGCGAAGTCGTCGTAGACGCTGATGCCGCGCTGCTGGCCGAGCAGTTCCAGGCGGCGCTTGACGCTGTGGAAAGTGGACAGCGCCGGAATCGCCTGCGCCGGATCCAAGCCCACCGCGTGCACGGCGGCCAATGCCGCCAATGCGTTCATCACGTTGTGGCGGCCGAGCAGCGCCCATTCGGCGATGCCCAGCACCCGGCCGCGGTGCAGCACCTCGAAGCGGCTGCCATCGTCGGCCAGCAGCCGCGCGCTCCACTCGAACGCCGGATCCAGGCCGAAACGCTCCACCGGCGTCCAGCAGCCCATGGCCAGCACCTCGGCCAGGCGCGCGTCCTCGCCGTTGACGATCAGCCGCCCGCCGCCGGGCACCGTGCGCACCAGGTGGTGGAACTGGCGCTGGATCGCCGCCACGTCGGGGAAGATGTCGGCGTGGTCGTATTCCAGGTTGTTGAGGATCGCCACCCACGGCCGGTAGTGCACGAACTTGCTGCGCTTGTCGAAGAACGCGGTGTCGTACTCGTCGGCCTCCACCACGAAAAGCGGCCGCTCCGACGGGGCCGCTTCGTCCCCCGACAGGAGGACACGCGAAGCGCCGGACGAGGGCACGGCCCCGCCTCCCAGCCGCGCCGAGACGCCGAAATCCTCGGCCACGCCGCCGATCAGGAAGCCCGGCGCGCGTCCGGCCGATTCCAGCAGCCAGGCCAGGATGCTGGTGGTGGTGGTCTTGCCGTGGGTGCCGGCCACCGCCAGCGTGGTGCGGCCGGGCAGGACCTGCTCGGCCAGCCACTGTGCCCCGGAGGTGTAGCTGCGACGCTGGTCCAGTACCGCTTCCACCGCCGGATTGCCGCGCGAGAGCGCGTTGCCGACCAGCACCTGATCGCAATCGTCGGCGATGTTGCCGGGCAGGTAGCCCTGCCGGAGCGTGATGCCCAGCGTTTCCAGCTGGGTGGACATCGGCGGATAGATCGACTGGTCGCTGCCTTCGACCTCGTGGCCCAGTTCGCGCGCCAGGGCGGCCACACCGCCCATGAAGGTCCCGGCGATGCCGAGGATGTGGATCTTGCTCATGCTCCGGATTGTCGCCCATCGCCGGATGATCGGCGAGCGTGGCAGCCGCACGACCAAGGGGTTTCCCTACCCGCAGGTAGGAGATTCCCCGATATCGCCCCATGGCCGGAAAGCGCATCATGGCCCTGCCAGTCGCAGCAGACCTGATCGGTCCTACTCCCCAAGAGGCCATCCCCAGAAGGTTGCTCACACTGCGGGGCCCTGAGCAAGCCCTCCCGCTGGCGCTCTACAAACCAATGCCCCGTATCCGTGCTCGCGGATACGGGGCATTGTCATGGCTGTTGCGAGGTACGGAACAGCACGTTATCCGCGGCCTGGCGGACGATTTCGTCCCGCGCACGCCGGCGGGCGACGCGCGCAGGTCCGGCGCGATCAGCGGCCCAGTGCGGCCAGGATGCGCGCCAGCACCTCGTCCAGCGAACCCACGCCATCGACGTGGGCCAGGATGCCGCGCTTCTCGTAGAAGCCGACCACCGGCGCGGTGGAGTCGTGGTAGACCTGCAGGCGCTTGCGCACCGACTCGGGATTGTCGTCGGCGCGGCCCTCGGCCTGGGCGCGGCCGGCGATGCGCTCGACCAGCAGGTCGGTGGGCACGTCCAGCTGCACCACCGCATCCAGCGGCTGGCCGATCCGGGCCAGCAGCCCGTCCAGCGCATCGGCCTGGGCCAGGTTGCGCGGGTAGCCGTCGAGGATGAAGCCCTTGGCGCAGTCCTCGCGGCCAAGGCGCGATTCCAGCATGCCGAGCAGGATGTCGTCGGACACCAAGTCGCCGCGTGCCATCACTTCCTTGGCCTGCAGGCCCAGCGGGGTGCCCGCGGCCACTTCGGCGCGCAACAGGTCACCGGTGGAAATGTGCGGAACCTGCAGCTTCTCCTTGAGGCGGGCCGCCTGGGTGCCCTTGCCCGAACCGGGCGGTCCCAACAGAACCAATCGCATCAACCTGACTCCTGGTAGTAAAGATCTGACGCGGCGGCGGCCCCGCCCGGGGCGGGTCGCGCTGCACCGCACGACGCGCAGCTTACCGCATCCGGGTAAGGTCCCGTCAGTGTCCCAGGCCAACGAGGTCCGCCGCGGTGCCCATCGGAAAGCTGCTCTATGCCCAGTCCGGCGGCGTCACCGCCGTCATCAACGCCACCGCCTCGGCCGTAGTCGCCGAAGCGCGGCGACGGCGCGTGCCGGTGCTGGCCGCGCGCAACGGCATCCTCGGCGTGCTGCGCGAGGACCTGATCGACACCGGCAGGGAAAGCGGCGCGGCGATCGCGGCGCTGGCACATACGCCCGGGGGCGCGTTCGGCTCGTGCCGCTACAAGCTCAAGTCGCTGGAGGACGACCGCCACCGCTACCTGCGCCTGCTGGAGGTGTTCCGCGCCCACGACGTGCGCTGGTTCCTCTACAACGGCGGCAACGACTCGGCCGACACCGCGCTGAAGGTGTCGCAGCTGGCGCGCGAGTTCGACTATCCGCTGCACTGCATCGGCGTGCCCAAGACCATCGACAACGACCTGGCCATCACCGATGCCTGTCCCGGCTTCGGTTCGGCGGCCAAGTACACCGCGGTGTCGGTGCGCGAGGCGGCGCTGGACGTGGCGGCGATGGCCGAGACCTCGACCAAGGTGTTCGTATACGAGGCCATGGGCCGTCATGCCGGCTGGCTGGCGGCGTCCGCGGGCCTGGCCGGCGCCACCGCCGACGAGGCGCCGCAGATCATCCTGCTGCCCGAGCGCGCCTACGACGAGGCCGCCTTCCTCGCAAGGGTGGCGCAGGTGGTGGCCAGGGTCGGCTGGTGCGTGGTGGTAGCCAGCGAGGGCATCCGCAACCCGGACGGACGCTTCGTCGCCGATGCGGGCGGCCAGGCCGATTCGTTCGGCCACGCCCAGCTGGGCGGCGTGGCCGCGTACCTGGCCGGAAGGGTGAAGGCCGAACTGGGCTTCAAGGTGCACTGGGCGCTGCCGGACTACCTGCAGCGTTCGGCGCGCCACCTGGCCTCCAGGACCGACTGGGAACAGGCGCAGGCGGTGGGCCGGGCGGCGGTGAAGTACGCGCTGGACGGCATGAACGCGGTGATGCCGGTGATCGTGCGCACCTCCGATTCGCCGTACCGCTGGAAGATCGAGGCCGCGCCGCTGCACAGGATCGCCAACCGCGAGCGGAAGCTGCCGGCCGGCTTGCTGCGCCGCGACGGCTTCGGTATCAACGAGCGCGGCCGCCGCTACCTGGCCCCGCTGATCCGCGGCGAGGTGCCGCCGCCCTACGGCCGCGACGGCCTGCCCCGGTACGTGACGCTTAAGAACGTCGCGGTCGGGAAGAAACTGCCGGACTGGCAGGACGCCTGATGCCGGCCCGAGCCGGCCATCAGCGGCAGGCCTTGCCCTCGACCTCGGTCCGCGCGGCGAACATCGGCAGTTGCGCGATCCGGCCGGCCGCGGCCTGCTGCTTCGCCTCCTCCAGATAGATCCGCGACTGCCCCTGCCCGTCCAGCTGCGGGGCGGCGCCGGCCGGCTTGCGCCATACCTGCACCACCGCCTGCTGCGCCGGACACGCCGCGCTCGGCACGCGGATGACGTCGTTGAGCTTCCAGCCCGCAGCCTCGCTCGGCCGGGCCTGGTCGAAGTCGACGAAGCGCGCGCGCGGCTGGCAGCTCTCGCTGGTGCGCACCACCTCGAAACGGTACGGCTGGGCGGCATCGCCGGTGAAGGCGCCCTGCAGGCGGGCACAGGCCTCGGGTATCTGCCGCAAGGTATGCAGCGCGCCCACCGGCTGCGCGCTGGCGACCGGCCGCTGCAGCTCCGGCACCGGTTCGGCGGCCCAGGCCGGCAGGGGCGCCAGCACCGACAGCGCAAGGACGAAGGGAAGGCGGATGGCCATGGCGCAACTCCAGTGGATCGATGCCGGCAGGCTGTCACGGCGCGCATGAATGCGATGCCAAGGCGGTGCGGTGGCGGCGGCATGGCACCGGGCGCATACTCGGCCGCGTTCCTGGGACGTTGAACTTCGCGACACGCGCCTTCGGCCTCGAGCCTGCGGTACGCAGCAGATCCAACCCCCGGCGCCTGCCTCTCCAAGTTCGTCCTTCCACGGGACGCATCCACACAACCTTGGGAGGGGTCATGCTGGAACATTACGGATTGGCGTTGGCACTGGGCTGCGCCGCACTGGCGATCGCCTACGGAATCGTCTCCATCCGCTGGGTGCTGGCGCGCCCGGCCGGCAACGAACGCATGCAGCAGATCGCACAGGCGATCCAGGAAGGCGCCCGCGCCTACCTCAACCGGCAGTACCTGACCATCGCCGTCGCCGGCGTGGTGCTGTTCGTGCTGGTGGGGCTGTTCCTGGGCTGGTACACGGCGCTGGGCTTCGCCCTGGGCGCGGTGCTGTCGGGGGCGGCCGGCTACATCGGCATGAACGTGTCGGTGCGCGCCAACGTGCGCACCGCCGAGGCGGCACGGCACGGCCTGGGGCCGGCGATGGACGTGGCGTTCCGCGGCGGTGCGATCACCGGCATGCTGGTGGTCGGGCTGGGCCTGCTCGGCGTGGCCGGTTACTACTGGCTGCTGCTGCGGCTGGGACTGCCGCAGCAGGCCGCGCTGCACGCGCTGGTCGGTCTGGCCTTCGGCAGCTCGCTGATCTCGATCTTCGCGCGGCTGGGCGGCGGCATCTTCACCAAGGGCGCGGACGTGGGTGCCGACCTGGTGGGCAAGGTCGAGGCCGGCATCCCCGAGGACGATCCGCGCAACCCGGCGGTGATCGCCGACAACGTCGGCGACAACGTCGGCGACTGCGCCGGCATGGCCGCGGACCTGTTCGAGACCTATGCGGTGACGGTGATCGCCACCATGCTGCTGGGCGGGCTGATGGCCGCCGAGGCCGGACGCAACGCGGTGCTGTACCCGCTGGTGCTGGGCGGGGTGTCGATCGTGGCCTCGATCGTCGGCGCGTTCTTCGTCCGCGTGGGCGATTCCGGCAAGAGCGGCTCGATCATGGGGGCGCTGTACAAGGGCGTGGCCGTTTCCGCGGTGCTGGCGGCGATCGCCTTCTGGCCGGTCACCCAGTCGCTGATGACCGACAACCCTTACGGCCCGGCACGCCTGTTCGGCTGCGCGGTGGTCGGGCTGGCGCTGACCGGGTTGATCGTGTGGATCACCGAGTACTACACCGGCACCCAGTACAAGCCGGTGCAGCACATCGCCGCCGCCTCCACCACCGGCCACGGCACCAACATCATCGCCGGGCTCGGCATCTCGATGAAATCCACCGCGCTGCCGGTGCTGGCGGTGTGCGCGGCGATCTGGGCCGCCCACGCACTGGGCGGACTGTACGGCATCGCCATCGCCGCCACCGCGATGCTGTCGATGGCCGGCATGATCGTGGCGCTGGACGCCTACGGCCCGATCACCGACAACGCCGGCGGCATCGCCGAGATGGCCGAGCTGCCGCCGGAGGTGCGCGGCGTAACCGACCCGCTGGACGCGGTCGGCAACACCACCAAGGCGGTGACCAAGGGCTACGCGATCGGCTCGGCGGCGCTGGCCGCGCTGGTCCTGTTCGCCGACTACACCCACAACCTGCAGGCCGCCCATCCCGGCGAGGTGTTCGCCTTCGACCTGTCCGACCATACCGTGATCATCGGCCTGCTGATCGGCGGGCTGATCCCCTACCTGTTCGGGGCGATGGCGATGGAGGCGGTGGGCCGCGCCGCCGGCGCGGTGGTGGAGGAAGTGCGGCGCCAGTTCCGCGAGATCGCCGGCATCATGCAGGGCACCGGCAAGCCCCAGTACGACAAGGCGGTGGACCTGCTGACCCGCTCGGCGATCCGCGAGATGATCGTGCCCTCGCTGCTGCCGGTGGTGGTGCCGGTGCTGGTGGGGCTGCTGCTGGGCCCGCGCGCGCTGGGCGGGCTGCTGATCGGCACCATCGTCACCGGGCTGTTCGTGGCGATCTCGATGACCACCGGCGGCGGCGCCTGGGACAACGCCAAGAAATACATCGAGGACGGCCACTTCGGCGGCAAGGGCAGCGAGGCGCACAAGGCCGCGGTCACCGGTGACACCGTCGGCGACCCCTACAAGGACACCGCCGGTCCGGCGATCAACCCCCTCATCAAGATCATCAATATCGTTGCGCTGTTGCTGGTTCCGCTGCTTTAGCCAGGCGCGGAATCCCCGGAACCGCGCTGCCACCCGCGCCCCTGCGCGGTTCGAAGCCGATCCTGCGTGGCACCGATTCCCTCTTCCGTCGCTCGGGAGAGGGGAGCGGGAGGGGCGCGCTGCGGGCGATGCTGCCGGATCGAAGAAGCCACAGGCCCCGGTGGCCCCGGGGAGACCGCATCCGGGCGGGCGGTAACGCCGCCCCTTCCTCAACCCTCCCCGCTTCGCAAGCGGGCGGCACGGGATATGGTCTGCCGGGAACCCGCGCCCGCCGCCGGCCCGGGCCATGCCGACCGGGCGCGGCCACGCGAGGGTCCGCCGCACTGCAGCGCAGCAGGCAAACGCGTAGAATCCCGGCCCCTATACTCACTGCAAGCTTCGGAGCTAGCGCATGGGCCTGGAACTGGTCAATTCCGGCAAGAACCCGCCGGACGAAATCAACGTCGTCATCGAGATCCCCAAGGACTCGGAGCCGGTCAAGTACGAAGTGGACAAGGAAACCGGCGCGATCTTCGTCGACCGCATCCTGTCCACGCCGATGCGCTACCCCTGCAACTACGGCTACGTGCCCAATACCCTGTGCGGCGACGGCGACCCGGTCGACGTGCTGGTGGTGCTGCCGCTGCCGCTGGTCGCCGGCTCGGTGATCCGCTGCCGCCCGGTCGGCGTGCTGCGCATGAGCGACGAGGCCGGCAGCGACGAGAAGCTGCTGGCGGTGCCGGTGGCCAAGATCTTCAACGGCTACGCCCACGTCGAGCACCTGCACCAGGTGTCCTCGCACTGGCTCGAGCGCATCGGCCACTTCTTCGAGCACTACAAGGACCTGGAGAAGGGCAAGTGGGTCAAGCTCGACGGCTGGGGCGACGCCGACGAGGCCAAGCGCGTGCTGATCGACTCGATCGAGCGCTACGGCGTGCCGGTCGGCGCCTGACCTGCCCGGGCGGGGCCTTGTCCCCGCCCACCTGCGCGACGCCAATCACGCTTCCGCGTCGGTGGCGATGGACATCGCCCCGTGTTCGGTTACATTGGATCGGACGTGTCCGGGCCGGTGAACTCCATCCGGCCCATGCAGGGGAATAGAGTCTTGCGCATCTTGTTTGTGGGCGACAGCAGCGACCTGCCGCCGGATATGGCCGACTACATCG
>JAFADB010000080.1 GCA_023425225.1 Pseudomonadota bacterium | reverse complement strand
GTGCCGCACCGCGGCCATTCCACGCGGATTGCGCCGGATCCTCATCGCCGTTGCGCTGGTGGTGGCCGTGGCGATCGTGGCCTGGCTGCTGTGGCCGCGGATGCGCGCCTTGCCGGCGCAGACCGGACCGGGCGAGGCGCCGCAGGTGCTGGTGGAGCCCTTGCCGGCCGACCGCAGCGCCCGACCGGGTGCGGTCCCGTCGGCGAGCGAGGCCGGCGACGACGCCATGCTGGCCGACCCCGACCTGGCCATTGCCCGCGACGCCGACTTCTACGCCTGGCTGGCCGCCGGCCAGCCGCTGCCGCGCGACGAATCCGAAGCGCCTGCCGCGACCACCGCGCCGCTGCCCAGCGATACGCTGGAGACGGTCGATGCCGAGTAGCCCGCGCGTACTGCTGCTGATGCTGCTGTCCTGCATGGCTACGGCGGCCGCGCAGCCGCTGCCGGCGCCGCTGGCCGAGGCAGAAGCGGAGTCGGACGTATCGGCGGCCGCGCTGCAGGTGGAGCCGCCGACGCCGCAGCGGCAATGGCAGGACGCCACACCGGCCCAGCGGCGCGACCTGCGAGATCGCTATGCGGCCTGGCGTGCGCTCGACGAATCCGAGCGCGAGCGACTGCGCGCGGCGGCGGCGCAGTTCGCCATGGCACCGGCCGCCGAACGGCAGGCCCTGCATGCCCGCTTCGAGAGCCTGGACCGCCTGCACCGCGACGGCTGGCGGCTGGGGCCGGACCTGGGCGCGGCGTATCCGGCGCTGCAGCCGTTGTTCGGTTACCTGCCGCCGGCCGAGCGCGAACCGATGCTGGCGCTGCTGCGCGGCCTGGATGCGCAGCAGCGTGCCGAGCTGGCGCTGCTGTCCCAGCGCACGCCGCCGACCGAGCGCGCGCAGCTGCGGCAGGACCTGCTGGCGCAGCCGGCGCATGCACGCGGCCCCTGGATCCACCAGCGGCTGGGGCGTTGAGGGCGACGGTCCTGTCGCTTCGACACGAGGCACGAACGGGCAATCCCTTCCCCCGCTTGCGGGAGAAGGAATCTGCCTTCTTGTCCTTACGGGTGAACGGATAGTGGTCCTGCTCGGGCCGGCGGACGTGCAGCGGACGCCTGTAACGCCGGGCAGGTAGAATGCGCGGTTCCGCGACCCGGGAGCCGGCGCCTCCGTGCGTCCCCGCAGTCCGCGCATCCATCCGCAATGTCCACGCTTTCCTCCCCGGCACCGCGCTTCGGCCACGAAGTGCGCGCCACCGTTCTCCTCGCGCTGCCGCTGGTGCTGGGCCACGTGTCCACCGGCCTGATCGGCTTCGTCGACAACGTCATCGCCGGCCACCACGGCACCGACACGCTGGCCGCCGTCACCATCGGCACCGCGCTGCTGTGGCTGCCGATGCTGATCCCGATCGGCACCCTGATCTCGCTCACCGCCTCGGTGTCGCAGTTCGACGGCGCCGGCCGCCGCGACGAGATCGGTCCGCTGTTCCGCCAGGCGCTGTGGCTGTCGGCCGCGCTGGGGCTGGTGATGTTCGCCTTCCTCAGCCTGGTGCCGCCGCTGCTGCCGGCGTTCGGCATCGCGCCCGACATCGTGCCCGGCGCCACCTGCTTCCTGCACGCGGTGCGCTGGGGCGGGCCGGCGCTGACGTTGTACTTCTGCATGCGCTACCTCAGCGAGGGCATGCACTGGACGCTGCCGACGATGCTGTTCGGCTTCGGCGGGCTGCTGGTGCTGGCGCCGCTGGGCTATGTGCTGGCCTACGGCAAGCTGGGGTTGCCGGCGCTGGGTGCCCGGGGGCTGGGCATCGCCTCGGCGACGATGATGTGGCTGCAGGCGCTGGCCTTCGCCACCTATCTGTGGCGCAGCCGGCGCTTCGCCCGCCTGGGACTGTTCGCGCGGCTGGACCCGCCGCGATGGGCGCCGATGCGCGAACTGCTGCGCACCGGGTTGCCGATCGGCATCACCGTGCTGATGGAAGGCGGGCTGTTCATCGTCACCGCGCTGCTGATCGGCCGGCTCGGCGCCACCGAGGCGGCCGCGCACCAGATCGCCATCAACGTCGCCCAGCTGTGCTTCATGGTGCCGATGGCGGTGGCCGAGGCGACCACGGTGCGGGTCGGGCATGCGATCGGCCGCGGCAACGTCGCCGGCATGCGCCGCGCGGCCTGGGCCGGCTATGCGATCGTGCTGTGCACGCAGACCCTGTCGGCCGGCGTGCTGCTGTTCGGCCATGGCGCCATCGTCGGGCTGTACAGCAACGACATCGCGGTGGCGGCGCTGGCCTCGAGCCTGCTGCTGTACGCGGCCACGTTCCAGTTCCCCGACGGCATCCAGGTACTCTCGGCCGGCGCGCTGCGCGGGCTCAAGGACACCCGCGTGCCGATGTTCCTGGCCATGCTCTCGTACTGGGGCGTGGGCATGCCGCTCGGCGCCGGGCTCGGCCTGGGCCTGGGCTGGGGGCCGCGCGGGATGTGGATCGGCCTGATCACCGGCCTGGCCGTGGCCGCGGTGCTGATGGCCTGGCGTTTCTATGTCACCAGCAGCCGCCTGCAGCGCATCGCCGCATCCCCCTGACTTCCAGCGCATGCCGGCGCCTGTCGTAGCCGGTATGCTGACCCGCAGCAACCGCCGTCCCACTTTCCGGAGCCGTCCATGAACCAACCCGTGCGTCGCAACCCCATCGCCAGCTTCTTCGTTGGCCTGTGGGATGTGATGAACTTCACCCGCCGGCTGATCCTGAACCTGCTGTTCTTCGGGTTCCTGTTCCTGCTCCTGATGGTGCTGGTGGCGGTGATGGCCAAGGGCACCGGTGGCGCCAAGCCGCTGGGCGACCGCACCACGCTGGTGATCGCGCCGGAAGGCAAGCTGGTGGAGCAGTTCAGCGCCGACCCGGTCAGCCGCGCGCTGGCGCGCGCGCTGGGCGAGAAGAGCGCCGAGGAGATCCAGCTGCGCGACCTGCTGCGGGTGATCGAGGCGGCCGGCAAGGACAAGAAGATCGAGCGGGTGGTGCTGCAGCTGGACAAGCTGCAGCCGTCCGGCTTCGCCTCGCTGCGCGAGGTCGCCGACGCGCTGGCGGAACTGCGCGCCAGCGGCAAGCAGCTCGTGGCCTTCAGCGAGAACATGGGCCAGGGCCAGTACCTGCTCGCCGCGCAGGCCGACGAGGTCTACCTGGACCCGATGGGCGCGGTGCTGCTGCAGGGCCTGAGCGGCTACCGCCAGTACTTCCGCACCGCGCTGCAGGACAAGCTGGGCGTGGACGTGCACCTGTTCCGGGTCGGCGAGTACAAGTCCGCGGCCGAGCCGTACATCCTCGACGCCGCCTCCAAGGACGCCAAGGAAGCCGACCTGTTCTGGATGAACGACATCTGGCAGCGCTACCTGGCCGATATCGCCGCCGCGCGCAAGCTCACCCCCGAGCAGCTGGCCGCCGGCATCGACACCCTGCCCGAGGGCATCGCCGCCGCCGGCGGCGACCTGGCCAAGTTCGCGCTGCAGCAGAAGCTGGTGGACGGGCTGAAGACCCGCGAGGAAGTGGAGCAACTGCTCGCCGAGCGCGGCGTGGCCGACAAGGATGCCGACGGCGGCTTCCGCAATGTCGATTTCGACGGCTACCTGACCCAGTTGAATGCGCGCCGCTCGCCGGTCGATCGCCGCCCGCAGGTGGCGGTGGTGGTGGCCGAGGGCGAGATCAGCGGCGGCGAGCAGCCGGCCGGGCGCATCGGCGGCGTATCGACCGCCGCGCTGCTGCGCGCCGCGCGCGACGACGACGAGGTCAAGGCGGTGGTGCTGCGGGTGGATTCGCCCGGCGGCGAGGTGTTCGCCTCTGAGCAGATCCGCCGCGAGGTGGTGGCGCTGAAGGCCGCCGGCAAGCCGGTGGTGGTATCGATGGGCGACCTGGCCGCCTCCGGCGGCTACTGGATCAGCATGAACGCCGACCGCATCTACGCCGACGCCTCCACCATCAGCGGCTCGATCGGCATCTTCGGCCTGGTGCCCAACCTGACCCGCACCCTGGACAAGATCGGCGTGCACACCGACGGCGTGGGCACCACCCGCTTCGCCGGCGCCTTCGACATCAGCCGGCCGCTGGACCCGGCGGTGGGGCGGGTGATCCAGTCGGTGATCGACAAGGGTTATGCCGACTTCACCGGCAAGGTCGCGCAGGCGCGCAACAAGAGCGTGCAGGCGGTGGACGAGGTCGCGCGCGGCCGCGTGTGGACCGGCGCCCAGGCGCGCGAGCGCGGGCTGGTGGACGAGTTCGGCGGATTGAAGGCGGCGCTGGCCGACGCGGCCGGGCGCGCCAAGCTGGAGGACGGCAAGTACCGCGTGCGCTACATCGAGAAGCCGGCCTCGCCGTTCGCGCAGTTCATGGCCGGCTTCGCCGGCAGCCACGCCGGCGCCCGCCTGCTGGGCGATTCCGGCCTGGCGCGGGCGATGCTGGCGCGTACCCTGCCGCAGATGGACGCGCAGCTGCGCTTCGTCGAGAACGCGGTCAAGGACCGCGACGGCGCGCCGGCCAAGGAACTGGCGTACTGCTTCTGCGGGCTGTGACCGGCGCGGTCCGGGTTCCGGTTCCGGCGACGCGTCCTGCCAGCTTGGGCAAGGCGCGTCGTCGGGGGAATCAGGATCGGTTATGACGCGGTAGCCCGCACCGATCGCCACGCGGATCCCGGCGCGGTCCGTCGCGTGTAGGCGTCACTGTGTTGCCGCGTCGATCTGCGCGCGCTGCGCCTCGGCCCCCTGCGCCGCGCCGGCCTCGACCGCCTTGGCGCGGTCCAGCGGTTGCTCGATCGCCTGTCGCAGCGCGGTGGCCTGGGGGTCCGGCGGCCGGTCGGGAACGGCGGGCTCGGGCTGGCGGCAGCCGGCCAACGCCAGCAACGCAAGCGGCATCAGGCACAGGCGCGAACGGGTCTTCATCGGCACAATCCTGCTGGGTGTGGCGGTTATCCTACGCCGGTCCGCGCCGGCGCCGCGTCCGCCGCACCGCTGCGGCCCGCTCCCGAACCGCCCCAGGAGACGACCATGACCCGGCAACGCTGGCGGCTGGATGGACAGACCGCCCTGATCACCGGCGCCAGCGCCGGCATCGGTCTGGCGATCGCGCGCGAGCTGCTCGGTTTCGGCGCCGACCTGCTGGTCGTCGGCCGCGACGCCGATGCGTTGGCCACGGCGCGCGACGAACTGCTGGAGGAGTTTCCCGAGCGCGAGATCCACGGCCTGGCCGCCGATGTCGCCGACGAGGAGGACCGCCGGCAGATCCTGGACTGGGTCGAGGACCACGGCGAAGGCCTGCACATCCTGGTCAACAACGCCGGCGGCAACATCACCCGGGCCGCGGTGGACTACACCGAGGACGAGTGGCGCGGCATCTTCGAGACTAACCTGTTCGCCGCCTTCGAGCTTTCGCGCTACGCCCATCCGCTGCTCGCCCGCCACGCCACCTCGGCCATCGTCAACGTCGGCAGCGTCTCCGGCATCACCCACGTGCGCAGCGG
>JAFADB010000354.1 GCA_023425225.1 Pseudomonadota bacterium | reverse complement strand
GGGTGAAGGTATTGGCATTGATCTGCACAGCGGTCAGCCCGGTGCCCTGCAGCAGGTGCCGCAGCGCCTGCTCCGGCGCGAGGCGGCTGTCCAGCCGACGGACGCGGCGGCCGGCCACCTGGTCCGGGGCATACAGGATCTGCATGTCCGCCTGCCGAGCCCACTGCTTGAGCGCCGTGTCCAGGTCGCCGTCGCGGATGCGGAACGGCACGGCCGCCGCCTCCGGCGTTCCGGCCCAGGCCGGCGGCGACCATGGCAATGACGCGGCGGCCAGCAGCCAGGCGGCCAGCAGCGCGGTGCGGGAAACGCAGGGCCGGCGCGCGACGGCCTCAGCTCGAAGGCGGTGCCGGGCGGCGGCGGCCACGCTCATCGATCATGCGGGCGGTGGAGCACGATCCGGTCCGGGCCGACGGCCGTGGCCTGCAGCGCCCAGCCGCGGCGCAGCGTCTCCAGCAGCGCCTGCTGGTCGGAAGCATCGAACACGCCGCTGATGCCGATCGTGCGCAGCGAGGCGTCTCCCAGCTCCAACTGCACCTTCGAGTAGCGGTTCATTTCCGCCAGCAGTTGCTCCAGCGGGCATTTCTTGAACACCAGCCGGCCACGTGTCCATCCGTGCGCGGCTTCCATGTCCAGCGGCTGCACGGTTCCCGTGGCCTGCCGGTCGTAGTCCAGGCTCTGGCCCGGCCGCAGCGCGGTCTCGCCGGCATCAGGCCGGGGCCGCACTTCCAGCGCCCCGGCCAGCAGGCCCACCTGCACGCTGCCACCCAGGTTGGCGACCTGGAACACGGTGCCGATGTCGCGGATGACGCCGCTGCCGGCCAGCACCCGGAACGGCCGCGCCGCGTCGGCGGCGACGTCGAACTGCACACGTCCATCCAGCACCTCGACGCGCCGCTCGTCGCGCCGCAGGTCCACCCGGATCCGGCTGCCGGTATCGAGCACCAGGCGGCTGCCGTCGTCGAGCAGCAGCGGACGCAGTTCGCCGATGCCGGTGGAATACAGCACAGGTGCCGACGCGTCGGCCCGCGGCAGCAGGCGCCAGCCCAGCACCACGCCCAGCACCCCGACCGCGGCGGCCAGCGCCAGCGGCCACCACCCGAACGCGCGCCGCGGCGGACGACTGCGCAGCTGCCGTGCGGCGGCACGCGTCCACGGATCGGCGGCCAGTGCACCGGCCAACGCGTGCAGGCTCTCCGCGTCCAGGTAGGCTTCCACGTGCAGCGGCGATTGCGCCAGCCAGTCCTCGAAGGCAGCGCGCTCGTCGGGCCGGCACTCGGGCGAGCGCAACCGCGCCACCCACGCCTGTGCCTGGACGATGGCGGTGCCGCCAGGGTCAGCCTGGTTCATCGCCCCTTCTCCTCCTTGAGACACAGCCGCAGGCATGCCAATGCCTTGCCGATGTTCTTCTCCACCGCCTTGACCGTGATCCCGCAGTGACGCGCGATCTGCGGATAGCTCATGTTCTCCACGCGATGCAGCAGGTAGACCTCTCTGCAGCGCGGCGGCAGGGCCTGGATGCCCTGGCGCAGGCGCCGCAGCTGCTGCTCGGCGGCCAGGCGCTGGACCGGGCCGGGATCGGCCGAAGGCAGGTCGTGGAAGTCGGCGTCGAGGCTGACATGCTGGCCGGCACCGCGCGCCTGGCCGCGCCGCAACAGGTCGCTGAACCCGTTCAGGGCGATGCGGTACAGCAACACCCGCAGCGCTTCAGGCGGCTGCGTACGGTAGCGCAGCAGCTTGACCATGCTCTCCTGCGCCACGTCCTGCGCATCCTCGGCGGCGGCGCCGCGCCGGCGCAGGAACGCCAGCAGCGGTTCGCGTTGTTCGGCCAGGAAACGCACGAAACCCGGCTCAACGGGGGTCTGTCCCGCCACCGGAAGGGGAGTGTCTGACGAATATTCCCGGGCCACGCGCCTACCGATCCAGCCCCTCAGTGCAGCCGTGGATACTAGCCCAGCGACGGGGATCGCACCATGGCCCACGCGGGAATACTGGCGGGAAAGCACCGGGTTCATGCGCACTGGAACGCGCTGCGATGCGCCTCCCCTACCGGCGGGCCGATGCGGATTTTTCCGGCAGACAGGTAGGGGGATGCGGCCACGCTGCGTTTGAACAGGTGCCTGGGGTGTGGCGCGCGGGGATCAAGGACGGTCCTGGCAAGGACGGCCGCCGCCTGCCACCCCCAGTCCTCCACGACTTGCCGCGCGGTTTGCAGCGAACGGCGGCATCCGTCCTGCCGGGGAGTTCCGCCCGGCATCCAGCGCCGAGCCTTCGTTGGTCGGCCGGGAAAGGCGACGACCCCATTGGATCGGCCCGGGCCTGGCTGGCCATGCCTGCGAAAAGCGCCGATTCCCATCGACCCTGTCGCCACATGCCCGACACAGCGGCTGCGACACGGCATCGGCACGGGTTGTCGTGGCGGTTTCCGATCATCCGGCAATACCCGGTGCGGAACGACTTCGGTCGTCTCTTCCATGAGCGATTTCCCGGGATTCCAGGCATGGCTGCAATGCCGGCCGGAGAGCGACGC
>JAFADB010000105.1 GCA_023425225.1 Pseudomonadota bacterium | reverse complement strand
TCGGCACCTACGCCGGCGCCGAGGCGCACGCGGGCCTGGCCAAGTCCAGCACCGCGCAGGTGATGACCAAGGGCGACATCTCGCTGTCGCTGGCCGGCACCGGCGAGGGCGTCGACCTGGGCGTGGGTTTCGGCGCGTTCACCATCGAACGTCGCTGAGTTCCGGTAACGGAAACGGAAACGGCCGCAGAGATGCGGCCGTTTTTCGTGGGTCGGGATTACATCCCCAAACGCCAGCTCAGACACCGGCAGGCGGTGCCATCTTCTGGGTTGTTGGGGAACTGCGGTCGAGCCAGCCCCGCATCAGCGACCGCGATTGCCACCGCCCGGCGGGCGCCGGTTGCCGCCAGCGGGACGGCCGGCAGGACCGCGCGGGCCCGACGGACGCGGGCCGCGGTTGCCGGCGGGACGTGCGGCCGGCTTGGCGCCGTAGGGCGAGAAGCCCGGATTGGCGTGGTCGGACGGGAACACCGGTGCATTGCCCGGGTGCCCGTAGGGATGCGACTTGCGCTGCTGTCCCTGGCCCTGACCGCCGCCGGCCCCGCGGCCCGGCCCCTTGGGCTTGCCGCCGGCAGGACGTCCCTGGCCGCGCGCGCCCGGACCGGCGTTGCGGTGGCCGCTGGGCCCGGTGCTCACGCCCTCGGGCACGTACCAGCTGCGGAATGCCGCCGGGTTGCCCTCGGGCAGCGCGCGGTCGCCCTTGGGCTTGCGCTGCTTGAACGGCTTCTGCGACTGCTTGGCGGCCGCTTCGCCACTGACCGTCAGCCCGCCCTTGAAGCCGCCCTTGCCGCGGCCGCGGCCGCGGTCCTCGCGGAAGTTGTCGAAGCGGCGCAGCTCGCGGCCTTCGTCGGCGGCGGTGGTCTGGCCGTTGACGTAGGCGTTGCTGCGGTTGCCGTCGCGCGAGACGCGCACGGTGGTCTTGGCGGCGCGGCGTTGGCCGATCACCGGCTGCAGCGTCAGCGCCGACGGCGTGCCTTCCTCGAGCTTGAGTTCGGTGCGCAACGCCTCGACCTGGGCGACGGGCAGCTCCATCGAATGCCCGCGCAGCAGTTCGCGCGGCAGCGACACGTCGCCGTAGCGGGTGCGCTTGAGGCGGCTGACCTGGCAGCCCTGCGATTCCCACAGCCGGCGCACCTCGCGGTTGCGGCCTTCCTTGACCACCACGCGGAACCAGTCGTGCGAGTCGGTGCCGCCGATGCGCTCGATCTCGTCGAACTTGGCCGGGCCGTCCTCCAGCGCCACGCCGCGGGCGAGGCGGTCGACCAGGTTGTCCGGCACGTGCTCCTCGCCCTCGGGAGCGCGCACGCGCACCACGTACTCGCGCGCGACCTCGAAGGAGGGATGCATCATCGCGTTGGCCAGTTCGCCGTCGGTGGTCAGCAGCAGCAGGCCGGTGGTGTTGATGTCGAGGCGGCCGATGGCGATCCAGCGCGCGCCCTTGAGCGCGGGCAGCGACTCGAACACGGTGGGACGGCCTTCCGGGTCCTCGCGCGTGGTCACTTCGCCTTCGGGCTTGTTGTAGACCAGCACGCGGGCAGGCTCGCTCAGCGCGCTGGCGACGAAGCTGCGCCCGTCCAGCTCGACGCGGTCGCCGCTCTTGACCGACATGCCGGTCTGCGCGACTTCGCCGTTGACCTTGACCAGGCCGTCGGCGATGCGCTGCTCGAGCGCGCGGCGCGAACCCAGGCCCGCCTGGGCGAGCACCTTGTGCAGGCGCTCCTCCAGCCTGGGATGTTCCGGCGCGGCGTTGTGCTTCAGCGAAAGCTTGTTCAGGGACAGCTTGCGGGGGGTGTCACTCATTTACTTGGCTCCGGCCGGAAGCGTGTGCTCGCCGGCCTCAGGGTGGATATCGGTTGCGTCGTCGGCTGCGTCGGCCTCGGTGGCCTGGCTGCCTTCGTCTTCGTTCGTGTCTGCCGCGGGTTCTCCCGGTGCGGCGTCGGGTTCGTCCTCGCGGACGTCGTCGTGGCTGGCGTCGTCCGCCGGCGGTACGGCCTCGTTGGCCGCTTCCGCGCCGGTGGCCTCGCCGGCATCGGTCTCGCCGGCCGGTTGCCCCTCGGCCGCGGCACCGGCGGCAATCCGGCCGGCCGGCTGGCCATCGCTGTCCAGCGGCAGCTGCGGCTCCAGCTCGCCGATGTCCCTGAGTTCGGACAGCGGCGGCAGGTCGTCGAGCCGGCGCAGGCCGAAATAGTCCAGGAACGCCTTGGTGGTGCCGAACAGCGCCGGCCGGCCGGGCACGTCGCGATGGCCCACCACGCGGATCCATTCGCGTTCTTCCAGGGCCTGGATGATGTTGCTGCTGACCGCCACGCCGCGCACCTGCTCGATCTCGCCGCGGGTGATCGGCTGGCGGTAGGCGATCAGCGCCAGCGTCTCCAGCGTGGCGCGGGTGTAGCGGGTCTTGCGCTCGGTCCACAGCCGCGCCACCCAGGGATGGACGTCGGCGGCGACCTGGTAGCGGAAGCCGGAGGCCACCTCCACCAGTTCCACGCCGCGGCCCTCGCAGGCTTCGCGCAGCTGCTGCAGCGCCTGCTCGATGCTGCCCGTGGGGGCGGGCTGGTCTTCCGGGAACAGGCCGTACAACTGGGCCAGCGTCAGCGGCTGGCTGGAGGCCAGCAGTGCGGCCTCGACGATGCGGTTGATGAGCGTTTGATCCATGCGGTCCTGCGGCTCAGATGGGGTCGTTGGCGGCGTCGCCGTCGTCGAACTCGCTGGAGAAGTGCAGCGGTTCGTTGGTGTTGCCCAGCGCCAGCGACTTGACGTAGATCGGCGCCAGCGGCGCTTCCTGGACGATGTCGAGCAACTGCTCCTTGGCCAGCTCCAGCATCGCCAGGAAGGTGACCAGCACGCCGAGCTTGCCCTCCTCGGCGGTGAACAGCGACTCGAAGCGGTGGAAGCTGCCGTCCTCCAGCCGGGTCAGCACGTCGCCCATGCGCTGGCGCACGCTCAGGGCCTCGCGCTTGATCGCGTGGCCGGTGAACAGTTCGGCACGCTTGAGCACGTCGTACAGCGCCAGCAGCATCTCCTTCAGTTCCACCGGCGGCGGCAGCTTGATCGCCGCGCGGTCGGGGACGAAGGCCTGCACCGGCGAGGTGTCGCGGTCCTGCCGGGGCAGGGCGTCGATGTCCTCGGCTGCCTGCTTGAAGCGCTCGTATTCCTGCAGCCGGCGCACCAGCTCGGCGCGCGGGTCGGCCTCTTCGCCCTCCTCGCTGGGCGGGCGCGGCAGCAGCATGCGCGACTTGATCTCGGCCAGTATCGCGGCCATCACCAGGTATTCGGCCGCCAGCTCGAAGCGCAGCTCCTGCATCACGTTGATGTAGTCCACGTACTGCCGGGTGATCTCGGCGACGGGGATGTCCAGGATGTCCAGGTTCTGCCGGCGGATCAGGTACAGCAGCAGGTCCAGTGGGCCTTCGAACGCATCCAGGATGACTTCCAGCGCGTCCGGCGGGATGTACAGGTCCTGCGGAATCTGCAGGACCGGTTGCCCATGCACCACGGCCAGCGGCATTTCCTGCTGCTGGGGGGCGGGCGGCCGGGTTGGCGGGTTCGCGTCGAGCGCGAGTTCGGAAGTCATCTAATGGACATCAGGATTGCAACAGACCAGTCGCGGCACCGGGTTCGCCGGGCAAACGCCACGGAGCCCCAGGGCACCAGACACGCCGGGGTCGGCGCGATTCCACACATATCAAACAGCAGGACGCGCCGCAGGAGACGGCAGCGACGGAACTACGGGGAGGTCGTCTACGTGGCCCGGCCGGGTGGTC
>JAFADB010000273.1 GCA_023425225.1 Pseudomonadota bacterium | reverse complement strand
GCACCACCTGGTAGTACGGGAAGTTCCACGGCTCGATGGCCAGCAGGATGCCCTGCGGCACGTGCTCGACCCAGCAGTCGGTATAGGACGGATGCTTGCTGGGCAGCTTCTCCGGGGCCAGCAGCTTCTCGGCGTTGTTGGCGTAGTACTCCAGGATCTGCGCCGACAGTTCCACCTCGCCCTCGGCCTCGGTCAGCAGCTTGCCCATTTCCAGGGTCAGGATCTTGGCGTAGGCGGTGTGGTCCTTGCGCAGCAGGTCGGCAGTCTTCTGCAGGACCTTGCAGCGTTCGGCGAAGGCCGCATCCTTCCACTGCTCGAATGCCTTCTCGGCGGCGTCCAGCGCCTGCGCGACTTCGGCGTCGGTGGCATTGGGGAAGGTCTTGACGGTTTCACCCGTGTACGGGTTGGTTGTTGCGTAAGCCATGGCGTTACTCCACGTTGGAATGTGCCTGAACTGCCCGGGATCCAACTTTCGTTGGGCAGCCCCTTGTAAGGGAGATCATGTTCCCAAGGGCCGGGAATGCCCTTGATCCTGATCAAACAAGGCATGCTCGACATGCGGCCGTTGCGGAACATTGCAATCGCCGGCCGCCTGAGACGCTATGTTGCAGTGCAAGCAGGCAAGGCAAAGTGAAAACCGCGTCAATGCCGTGGAATCCCAGGCTGCCAGCCCTGTGTGGCAACCGTGCGTCAGTGGGCGTTGGGGGAAGCGCGCGGTTGTCTGCCGGCGCGGTATGCCCGGGATCGACCGGGGCCGTGCCGGGCGGCGCCATCGCGGGGCGGGGGAGCGCGTCCCGCCGCCATGTCATCGCCGCGAGGCGACCCGTACGTGGACATGCGGCGGGCATCCGGCGGGAAGGGTGCGGCGGGGCCGCTGCCGGCGTTCAGCCGGCGAGTTGCGTCGGTTCGCGATCCACGCCGTACTTGCGCAGCTTCTCCACCAGCGTGGTGCGGCGCAGGCCCAGCAGCTGCGCCGCGTGGGCGACCACGCCATGGGTGCGTTCCAGCGCCTCGTTGATCAGCGAAAGTTCGATGGTGGCCATGTGCCCGCGCAGGTCGATGCCGTCCTCGGGCAGGTGGATGCCGTCCTCGTCCATCGCCACGGCGGGTACCGGATGGGTCGAAAGCCGGGTGGCCGCCAGCAGTTCCGCCGATTTCTCTTCCGGCAGCTCCAGCGGGTTCTCCTGCTGCGGCATCGGATAATCGCCGCGGTAGCGCGCTGGCAGGTCCTGCACGCGGACCAGTTCGCCCGGGTGCAGCACGGCCAGTCGCTCGACCAGGTTGGTCAGCTCGCGCACGTTGCCCGGCCAGGCGTAGCTGCGCAGCGCCTGCAACGCCTCCTCGGCGAAGTGCACGTGACCGCGGCCGGTACGCGCCAGCTGCGAGGCGATGGTGGACACCAGCGCCGGCAGGTCGTCGGCGCGCTCGCGCAGCGACGGCATCTCGATCGGGAACACGTTGAGGCGGTAGAACAGGTCCTCGCGGAAATGACCGTCGGCGATGCGCTGTTCCAGGTTGCGGTGGGTGGCGGCGATCACGCGCACGTTGCAGCGGATGGTCTGGCCGCCGCCGACGCGCTCGAAGCTGCGTTCCTGCAGCACCCGCAGCAGCTTGACCTGCATCGGCAGGCTCATGTCGCCGATCTCGTCCAGCAGCAGGGTGCCGCCCTCGGCCATCTCGAAACGGCCTTTGCGCGCCGACAACGCACCGGTGAAGGCGCCTTTCTCGTGGCCGAACAGCTCGCTCTCCAGCAGATCCGGCGGGATCGCGCCACAGTTGATCGCCACGAACGGGCCGTCGCGGCGCGGCGAGGCATGGTGGATCGCACGCGCCACCACTTCCTTGCCGGTGCCCGACTCGCCCAGCACCAGCACGGTGGTGTCGAAGGCGGCGACCTGGTCGATCAGCCGGCGCAGGCGCACCACCGCGGCGCTGTTGCCGGTGGGGGCGTGATCCTGCATCGCGCCGGCCTGGTGCTCGGCATCCAGGCGCTTGAGGCTGGCCCGGCGCAGCAGCAGCTCCAGCTGGGCGTGGCGCAGCGGCATGTCCAGCGACCACACGTTGGCCTCGTGCAGGCCGTGGCGGGCGGCGAAGACGGTGCTGTCCTCCTCGCCCAGCAGCAACAGCGGCGGCGGCAGTGCCGAACGCCCCAGCCAGGCGAAGAAGGCGTCGGCGTCGGCCGGCGCTTCCAGCGTGCCGACCACCACCGCGACCCAGTCGCTCTGGCGGCTGCGGGCCAGGTTGATGTCGCCCGGCTCGCTGACCCAGCGCGGCGTGAAATCCATGAACTCGAGCAGGCCGGAGATGCGCTCGGCGCGCTCGGCGTCGGCGTCGAGTACCAGGATGCGTGATTCGCTCATGACGGTTCCCCCTGAACCAGACTTTCCAGGATCGGCATGACCTCCTGGATGTAGGAAAGCTTGCTGACGAAGTTGTCGGCACCGGCACGCATGGCGTGTTCGCGGTGCTCGGCGTCGTCGAAGTGGCTGGCGATGACGATGTACGGCGGCTCGTCCTGGGTCTTGATCAGGCGCGTGGCCTGCAGTCCGCCCATCTCGGGCATGGCCAGGTCCATCAGCACCACCTGCGGGCGCAGCGCTTCGGAGCGCTCGATCGCCTGCAGGCCGTTGCCGGCGCTGCCGACGACCTCCAGCCAGTCGACCTTGCGGAAATGGCGCATGGCGGCGTTGATGAAGCCTTCGTGGTCGTCGACCAGCAATACGGTGAGCTTGCCCATTCCTTGATCCTCAGCCCGCACGGGCCAGTTGTGGCTTTGCGTTCCGGCGGCGTTCCCGTGCCGGGGCGATGTCGAGTTGTTCGCGGTACTTGGCCACCGTACGCCGGGCGATGTTCACGCCCTGGCGTGCCAGCAGCCCGGCGATGGCCTCGTCGGCCAGCGGCCGCGACGCCGGCTCCGATTCGATCAGCCGCCGCACCATGGCCTTGACCGCCTGGCCGGAGACGCTGGCGCCTTCCAGCCGCACCGCGAAGAAGTGCTTGAGTTCGAAGGTACCGCGCGGAGTTTGCAGGTATTTGCCGGTGGTTATCCGCGAAACGGTGGATTCGTGCATGCCGATGGCATCGGCGATCTCCTTGAGCGTCAGCGGCGCCATCGCCTCGTCGCCGCGGCACAGGAAGGCAGCCTGGCGCTCGACGATGGCGCGGGTGGTGCGCAGCAGGGTGTCGTAGCGCATCGACAGGCCGCGCGTGAGCCAGCGCGCCTGCTGCAGCATCTCGCGCAGCGGCTGGGCCGCCTCGCCGCTGTCGGCCAGCGCCCGCTCGTAGGCGGGATTGATCGCCACGCGGTGGGTGGTGGCCGGGTTCAACGCCACCCGCCAGCTGCCGTCGGCATGCCAGGCGACCACGTCCGGGATCACCGCCACCTGCGCCTCGGGCAGCAGGGCATCGCCGGGGCGCGGCTGCAGCGACAGGACCAGCCGCACCGCCGCGCGGATGTCGTCGATCTCGGCATCGAGCAGATGTGCCAGCGCCGGGTAGTCGTGCGCGGCCAGCAACGCCAGGTCCTGCGCCAGCACACGGGCGGCCAGCGGCCGGCCGGCGACGCGGCCGGGCAGGGCATGCAGCTGCGACAGCAGGCATTCGCGCAGGTCGGTGGCACACAGCCCGGCGGGCTCGCCGTGCAGCAGGCGCTGGCGCACGGCCTCGATCCCGCCCGCGTCCACGTCGAACCGCGCGGTGGCCCGCAGCGCCAGTTCGTCGCGCGGCGCGGCCAGGTAGCCGGCATCGTCGCTGTGCTCGAGCCAGAACGCGGCGATCTCCAGCGACTTGGGATCGAGTTCCAGCGCCAGCCGGGCCAGAACGCGCAGCTGCGGATCGCTGGATTCGCCGGCCGCCACGCGCTGCATGCGGTCGTCGTCGGCGTCATTCCAGCTGGCGCCGGGAACGTCCCACATCGAGGATTCGGGCAGTTCGTCGAACGCGGCCGTGTCCAGCGCCGCCTGGTCCTGATCGTCAGGCTTTTCCGCCTCGGCCGGCTGCTCTTCCAGTTCCAGCAGCGGATTGGTCTCCAAGGCCTGGCGGATCTCCAGCTCCAGCTGCATGCCGTCGAGCTGCAGCAGGCGGATCGACTGCAGCAACTGCGGCGTCAGGTGCAGTTGCTGGCCAAGCTGGGCGGAAAGAGTGGGCTTCATGCGGTTCCCCGGAGCCGGCGCCGGCAAGTTGGCGCCCGTGCAGCCATCTTGCGGGGGCGGTGACGGCTTCGTAATCGGGGCGATCCTGCCCGGGGTCGTCGGTTTCCTGACGCTCTGTAAGGGAAACCCCTACGTCGCGGCGGATCCGTCCGGGTCGCGTCGGTGTCCCGTCGCCCGGCTGGACTGGCAGTCCTCCGGAGGCATCATTCCGGAGCAAGCGGCGTGCCGGAATGCCGTCGACGGCGCTAGTGATCGAGTTCGTTCTGGTACTTGGCGGCGAGCAGCAACAGTTCGTTGGCGCGGCGGCAGCCCAGCGATTCCATCATGCGCGCGCGGTGGGTTTCAACCGTCTTGACGCTGATTTCCAGGTCGGCGGCGATTTCCTTGGTGCTGCGCCCACGGCCCAGTTCGCGCAGGATCTGCCGCTGCCGCGGCGACAATGCCGCCACGCCCTGCGGCCGCTCGCGCCCGAGCATCGGCGCGATCATCTTGGCCGAGATCTGCGGACTCAGGAACACCTGACCAGCCTGCGCCGCGCGCAGCGCCAGTTCCAGTTCCAGCGGGGCTGCATCCTTGACCACGAAACCGGAGGCGCCGCGATCGAGGGCGTCGCGCACGTGGACCGCGTCGTCATGCATGGACATCATCACCACGCGGGTGCCGGGCACGGCCTTGAGCACGTCGCTGAGGGCGTCCAGGCCGTTGCGGCCGGGCAGGGACAGGTCCATCAACACCAGGTCGGGCCGGTGCAGCACCGACAGGTCCAGTGCCTGTTGCGCGTTGCTGGCCTCGGCCACCACGTCGATGCCGGCGAAGGCCTGCAGCAACCGGCCAAGGCCGGCGCGGACCAGTGTGTGATCGTCGACGATGATGACTCGCACGTGTGACTGCTTGGTTCCCCGAGGGGCCCACCTTAACGGAGGTGCCTGCCTACGCCAACCATCGGTGTCATGGCGTGGATGCCGCTCAGCGGATCCGCCGCGTTTCCGCGACCTGGCGCCGGTGCAGGCGGAAGATGTGCCGTTCCATCGCCGCTTCCAGCCCGGCGCCCAGCGGCTCGAAACGAAGCCACAGGTAATGGCTGCCGGTGCCGCTGGCGGATTCGGCGATCACGGTCACCGGCAGCTCCACGTGGTCGGGCAGCCAATCGGCGGGCTGCAGCTTCACGCTGCCGGCGCTGCCGGGTACTGCTCCGGCGCGGGCACCGGTTTCCAGTCGCAATCCCTTTCGCGACCAGCGTACGGGACGCAGCGGCAGGTCGTCGCCCTGCTGACGGGCCAGCCGGCCCAGCAGCACCAGCAGCAGGTCGAGCTTGGCATCCATGCGCTGCACCAGCGGCGGCAGGTTGCCGCGGTCCTCGTGGGTATCGTCGCTGCGCGCCTCTTCCACCTGGGCCAGGCCGCGCAGCAGCGCCTCGGCCGAACCCGAGCGCGCGGTCTGGCGGCTTCCGGCGACGAATTCGGCGGGAATGTCCAGCTCGCAGCTCAGGGTGTCGTCGAACAGCTCGGATTCGGCCGGGTGGTGGATGGCGTTGTCGGCGCCCATCACTGTCCTCCCTGGGCATACGCCCGGGCCGCCTGGTTCGAGCGGCGCTGGGACTGCATCAGCGTGCGGATGTGCTGCTGGTACTGGCGCATCTGCGCGATCGCCCGGTGCTGCGCCGCCTGCAGCACCCGCAGCTGTTCGCGACAGTTTTCGACGTCCGCGTCAGCGCAGAACTCGCGCAGGTGCTGGTCGTGGTCGTGCAGCATCTGCGGCAGCGTGTCGAGCTGCTCGCGGGCCAGCGCGTCCTGGATCGCGGCGATCTCGGCCTGCAGGGATTCCACGGTGCGCATGGCCGCTTCCATCACGAGGCGGCTGCGCTGCGCTGCGCCTGCGGAATGGCGTTCCAGGCCGAGTCGATCTCGCCGAGCAGGGCCAGCGATTCGGTCAGCGCCGACTCGTCGTTGTGCAGGTTGGCGTCGGTGAGACGGCGGACCAGGTAGTCGTAGAGCGCGGAGAGATTGGCGGCGATTTCTCCGCCGGCCTCGTGGTCCAGCGAACCGTTCAGATGGCCAATGATCGCGCAGGCTTCGCCGATGGCCTTGCCCTTGCGCGCCGCGTCGCCCTGGGCGATGCCGGCCTGGGCCAGGCGGATGCGCTGGCACGCGCCGTCGAACAGCAGCGCGATCAGCTTGTGCGGATCGGCATCGGTCACGCTGGTGGACACGCCGATCTTGCGGTACTGCTCGGCGAACTGACGGCTGGAACCGTACATGGAATCACTCCTGGAAGGCGGGGCCGGTCGCTCCGCGGCGCGACGATACCGTGGCTGCAGCGCGGACGAACGAGTCGGCCGGAACGCGGGACAGAATCGTTATCGGCTTGGCCATGGCTCGACTTGAGCACATCCGGGTTCCCATCAGTCCGACGAGAGCAGGCTGTTGAGCGAACTCGCGCTGCTCTGCAGCTGCACGATCATCGTTTCCATCGCGGTGAACTGGGCGGTGTACTGGTCGGACAGCTTCGTCATGCGCGTGTCGAGGTCGTCGAGCTGCTTTTCCAGCGCCGCGATCTGCTTGTTGAGGGTGTTGGTGCGCTGGACCAAGGTGCCGCTGGTGGAATTCAGGTTGCTGTCCAGCAGCGAGGTCAGGGCGGCGCTGTACTTCCCGGTCTTGCCGAACATTGCCGAGGCGGCAGTCGGGTCTGCGGAGACCGCGCTGTCGAAGGTGGTGCCGTTGAAGCTCATCACCCCGTCCTTGTCCAGCGTGATGCCCAGCGTCTTCAGCTCGCCGATGTTGGCACTGACCTGGCTGCGCAGCTGCTGCTGCAGGGTGCGTACCAGCGAATCGCCGGTCAGCGCGGACGCGGTCTGGGTTTCGGCGTCGTAGCTGCTGCTGCTCTTGAGCAGGGTGTTGGCGGCGTTGTAGGCCGCCGCGAATGCGGTCAGGTTCGCCTTCAGGGTGCTGCTGTCGGAAGCGACGCCGAGGGTATAGGTCTTGCCTTCCTCGGCCTGGGTGAGGTTGAGCACCACGCCGGGCACCAGGTCGGCGATGGTATTGCTGCTCGCCGTTCGCTCGAAGCCGTCCACCCGCACCAGTGCATCGGTGGCGGCGACGGTTTCGGTCAGGCCGCCGCCGTCGCCGTTGGTCAGCGCCTGCAGCGCATCGTCGCCGCTGGCGCTGATGGTCAGTGCGTTCTCCGTTCCCAGCCCGGTCGCGCTGAACACCAGATGCTGGCCATCGTCGGCGGTTACAACGCTGGCGACCACGCCTTTGCCGCCGGCGGCCTTGTTGACCGCTGCGGCGACATCGGCCAGCGTGGCATCGCTGCCGATCTCGACCGCGATGCTCTTGTCCGTGTCATAGCCGATGGTCAGCGTGCCGCTGCCGATCTTGGCGTCGGCCTGGAACGCGCCCGAGGAGAGCTTCTGCGCGGTAGCCAGCCGGGCTACTTCCACGCTGTAGCTGCCGGTCACCGCGCTCGACGTGGCGGTGGCGGTGAAGCCCGCGCCAGTGCCCACGGTCGCCTTGTAGGCCGTGCTGTCGGCGCTGCTGACCACGCTCGCCAGCGCGCTCTGCAGCGTGGTCATGACGCTCTTGACCTGGCCGATCGCCGAAAGCTTGGCGGTGGCGGCAGTGCCGGCGGTATTGATGCGGGTCTGGGTCGGTGTGCGCGCAGCCGTGACCAGTTTCTCGACCAGGGTGGGGATGTCCAGGCCGGAGCCGGTAGCGGAGATCGTGGTCGCCATGATGCTGTTCCTGTTGGGCCGCTTGCTTGCGCTGCGTTACGGGTGCTCGACAACCTTATCGGCCGCCGTGCCGCGACCTTGAACGGGCGTGCGCGGTCGTTGCCATGGCACAGGCAAGTACCGTGCCACGGTGGGGAAGCGCGAAGAAAAAAGGCCCCTCCGGGGAGGGGCCTGAAGGTGGAGCGAGGTGTCAAACGGTATTACTGCAGCAGGCTCAGTACGTTCTGCGGGATCGACTTGGCCTGCGCCAGCATCGCGGTGCCGGCCTGCTGCAGGATCTGCGTGCGGGTCAGTTCGGCGGTCTCGGCGGCGTAGTCGGCGTCCTGGATGCGGCTGCGCGAGGCCGACAGGTTCTCGGAGCTGGTCTGCAGGTTGGCGACCACCGAGGTGAAACGGTTCTGGATCGCACCCAGGTCGGCGCGCGAACTGTTCACCGAGGCCAGAGCCTTGTCGACGATCTCCAAGGCACGCTGGGCACCTACCACATTGGAGATGTCGATCTTGCTGGCTTGAAGTTCGGTGGCATCGTCATCTGCAGTGAAGGCGTCCGCTACGGGGGTACCCGACGTTGCCCATGCTCCAGCGGTGTCGTCCCAGGCTGAGGTGTTAAGGGTGATCGAGGTGTCCTCGAGTACGACGCCGTCCTTCACCGAGCTGATAACCAAGCCGTCCCCGGTCTTGTTCACCTCGGCATACACACCGGTTTCACCGATCTTCGAGTTGATCGCAGCGGTAAGCGCCTTGGCGACATCCTGCTCCGTAGCTCCGGCTTTGATCTCGACACCGGTCAGATCGACATCAATGTCGTCTCCGATCTTGATGTTGCCGCCCAGCAGAACCTTGCTGTCCTCAGCAGCAGTTGCGATGGCACTCACGTCAATCGTGCCCGAAGCAAAGCTGGACGTGCCCAACGACTTGGTCTGGGCATCAACCACCTTGTCGATGGAGATGGCCTGGCCGGCATTGGCACCGACCTGGAACAGCGCGCCGGTGAAGCTGCCGTCCAGCAGCTTGGTGCCGTTAAAGTCGGACTGCTTGGCGACGCGGTCGATTTCCGACAGCAACTGGGTGACTTCGGCGTTCAGCGCTTCGCGATCGCTATCCGAGTTGGTGGCATTGGCCGACTGCACCGACAGCTCACGGATGCGCTGCAGGTTGTTGCCGATCTCGGTCAGCGCGCCTTCGGCGGTCTGCGCCAGCGAGATGCCGTCGTTGGCGTTGCGGGCGGCGACGTCCAGGCCGCGGATCTGGGTGGTGAAGCGCTGGCTGATCGCCAGGCCGGCGGCGTCGTCCTTGGCGCTGTTGATGCGCAGGCCCGAGGACAGGCGCTGGATCGTGGTCGCCAGACTGGCGCTGTTGGTGGTGAGGTTGCGCTGGGCGTTCAGCGACATCGTGTTGGTGTTGATTACCTGTGCCATCTTGATTTCTCCTCTAAGCGATTTTTCCGGCAATCGATGATTGCCTGGAGCCTCCGCAGGGGGGCCATCAGTTGGCCGTTGCCGCTGCTGAGATGAATAACGGCGTGGTGTCAACAACCTTTAGCGCAATGCGGCGGTTTTTCAGCTTTTTCTCAGCCTTTGCCAGCACTTGCGGGCGGGCGAGGAGATACAGATTCGGCGGCGGTGCTGGAAACTTTAGGCTGATTTTCGATGGCGC
>JAFADB010000195.1 GCA_023425225.1 Pseudomonadota bacterium | reverse complement strand
CGGCTGGTAAGCCAAGCCATCGTCATCAGTAAACGCGAAAGGCGCGCCATTGGCGCGCCTTCTCGTATCCGGTGTCCGCTTGGTGGGCCGTGATGGACTCGAACCATCGACCAAAAGATTAAAAGTCTTCTGCTCTACCAACTGAGCTAACGGCCCGCAAACAAAGACCCGGCTGCGATGCCGGGCCGGTCATTCTAACCCAGCGGCCCGGCAAGGCGAAATCAGGCGTAGCGTGTCGGGTCGGGCACGCCGGCAGCGGAGAATCCGGCCGCACGCAGCTGGCAGGCATCGCAATGACCGCAGGCGCGGCCCTGTTCGTCGGCGCTGTAGCACGAGACCGTCAGCGAGAAATCCACGCCCAGGCGCACGCCTTCGCGGGCGATGTCGGCCTTGCTCAGGTACTGCAGCGGCGCGTGGATGTGCAGTCCGGCGCCTTCCACGCCGGCCTTGGTCGCCAGGTTGGCCAGGCGCTCGAACGCGGCGACGAACTCGGGCCGGCAATCCGGGTATCCCGAGTAGTCCACGGCGTTGACGCCGCAGAAGATGTCGTTGGCGCCCAGCACCTCGGCCCAGCCCAGCGCCACCGACAGCATGATGGTGTTGCGCGCCGGGACGTAGGTGGCCGGGATGCCGCCACCGCCGGCCTCCGGTACCGCGATCTCGTCCGAGGTCAGCGCCGAGCCGCCGATGCTGCGCAGGTCCACGTTCACCACCTTGTGCTCGGCCGCGCCCTGGGCACGGGCCACGCGCGCGGCGGCGTCCAGCTCGGAGGTGTGCCGCTGGCCATAGTGCACGCTCAGCGCATGTACCGCGAAGCCCTGCTCGCGGGCCATCGCGACGACGACGGCGGAATCCATGCCGCCGGACAGGAGGACGACTGCTTTCTTCATCGGTCTAGGCAATCCAGTTCAGTTGGGACGGTACTGGCACGGCATGGATATCTTCAGCGACCCGGCTCGTCGTTCCACAGCAGTTTGTGCAATTGCAGCTGGAAGCGCACCGGCAGGCGGTCCTGCACGATCCAGTCCGCCAGCTCGCGTGGCGACACCTCGCTCTTGCTCGGCGAGAACCATACCGTGCAGCGCCCGGCCAGTTCCTGCGCCTGCACGACGTCGCGCGCCCATTCGTAGTCCTGGCGGCCGCACAGCACGAACTTGATCTGGTCGCGCGCGGTCAGCAGCGGCAGGTTCTCCCAGCGGTTCCGCTCCACTTCGCCGGAGCCGGGGGTCTTGATGTCCACCACCCGCGACACCCGCGGATCGACCGCGGACACGTCCAGCGCACCGGAGGTCTCCAGCGAAACGTCCAGGCCGGCATCACATAGCTGGCGCAGCAGCAGCAGGCAGCGCTTCTGCGCCAGCGGCTCGCCACCGGTGACGCAGACATGGCGCACGCCATGGCCGACCACCTCGGCGACGATGTCGTCGATGTCGCGCCATTGCCCGCCATGGAAGGCGTATTCGGTGTCGCAGTAGCGGCAGCGCAGCGGGCAGCCGGTCAGGCGCACGAACACGGTCGGCCAGCCCGCGGTCTCGGCCTCGCCCTGCAGCGACAGGAAGATCTCGGTGATCTTCAGCCTCGGCAACGCCGATTGGACGATCTCACTAGGGACGGCTGCGGTATTCATGCGGGGAAGTATGCGCCCCGCATCGGAACGATCCGGGAGTGCGGACGGTCAGCGCAGCTGGCCGATCCTGATCGCCTGCAGGCGGTCCTGGGCCGTGCGCGCTGCGTCGGTGCCCGGATACTGGCTGATGACCTGCTGCAGGGTCTGCTCGGCCTGGCCGGCGTCGCCCTCGCCATACTGCGACAGGCCCAGCTTCAGCAATCCGCCGGCGGCCTTGTCGTGGGTGGGATAGCGGGCCAGCAGGTCACGGAACTGCCCTTCGGCCAGCTGGAAATTTCGGGTGGCGTAATAGCTTTCGCCCAGCCAGTACAAGGCATTAGGGGTATAGACGCCGTTGGGGTAAAGCTCGAGGAAACTCTGGAACAGACGCGCCGAATCGTCGTAGTTGCCCTTCTTCAGGGCGTCGAACGCCACGTTGTAGGCGGTGCGCTCGTCGGCGGCGACGGCCAGCGTGCCCGCATCGCCATGCACCGAAGGCGGCCGCTCGGCCGAGGCGGTCGCATTCGAAGGCTTGGCGGGCGCAGGCGCAGCGGACGTGGAGCCGTCGGCAGGCGGCAGGGCCGGCATCTGGCCACCCTCGAGCCTGTTCAGGCGTCCGTCCAGATCGAGATACTGGTCGCGCCCCTGCTGCTTGAGCTGTTCGTTCTGGTGCTGCAGTTCCTCGACCGTGCCCTGCAGGGACTGGACCTGGTCGCGAAGCTGCTGGATCTGGTTGAGCAGGTCCATGTTGGCCTGCGCATTGTTGGCCTGGGCTTCCAGCGCGGCCACGCGGTCGGCCAGGCTCTGACGCTGCGCATATGCCGGTGCGGCGGCCACCAGGGCCGCCGCAACGAACATCGATGTCAATCGAAGACGCATCGCTTACTGCGCCGTGTACACGATCTCGGTACGACGGTTCTGCGACCAGCAGCTCTCGGTCGACTCGGTGCAGACCGGACGCTCCTCGCCGTAGCTGACCACGGTCAGCTGGCTGGCCGAACCACCGTTGGCCTGCAGCGCCGACGACACGGCGTTGCCGCGACGCTCGCCCAGGGCCTGGTTGTAGGCACGGCTGCCGCGCTCGTCGGTATTGCCCTGCAGGGTGATGCGCGAGGACGGACGGTCACGCAGGTACTTGGCGTGGCAGGCGATGATGGCCTGGAACTCGGGCTTCACTTCGTCCTTGTCGAAATCGAAGTAGACGACGCGCTGACGCAGGCAGGCATCGGTGTCCAGGTCGCCCGGACCGTACAGGCCGGAGGTGGCGGGGGCGGTCGGAGCAGTCGAGCCAGTGGTATCGGTAGCCGGCGGAGGGGTTTCCTTCACCTTCTTCGAACAACCAGCCAGAACGGCGACAGACAGCAGGGAAACAAGCAAGACACGGGTGGACTTGTTCATGGCGATACCTTTGTGGCTCCTAAGCCAATGGTGGGTTTGACGCAGCGAAATATTAACATTAATTAACGCGCAGTCCGGTAGGGGGACCAGGCCGGTTCTCTCACATCGCCGTCGGCCAGTACGAGGCGTTGACGCACGCGCCCATCCGCGGATACGGCGTACAACACGCCGCGGCCGCCTTCACGGGCTGCGTACAGGATCATGCTGGCATTCGGGGCGAAGCTTGGGGATTCGTCGAGCGATCCGGTGGACAGCGTGCTCCAGCGCGGCGAGCCGAGACTGCTGTCCATCATCGCGATCTTATAGCTGTTGCCGGCGCCCTGCGCGACGGCGATCTTCTTGCCGTCGTAGGACACGGTGGCCTTGGCGTTGTAGTTGCCCTGGAAGGTCACGCGGTTGGCGCTGCCGCCGCTGGCCGGCACCTGGTAGATCTGCGGGCGGCCGCCGCGGTCGGAGGTGAAGTAGATCAAGGAACCGTCCGGGCTCCACACCGGCTCGGTGTCGATGCCGAAGTGGTTGGTGATCTGGGTCAGCTGCTTGCTGCCCAGGTCCATCACGTACAGCTCGGGGTTGCCGCTGCGCGAAAGCGCCATGGCCAGCCTGCGGCCGTCGGGCGAGAACGCCGGGGCGCTGTTGATGCCGCGGAAGCTGGCCACCAGCTCGCGCGCGCCGGTGGAGATGTCCTGCACGTAGATCGAGGAGTTGCCGCGCTCGAAGCTCACGTAGGCCAGCTTCTTGCCGTCCGGGCTCCAGTTCGGCGACAGCAGCGGCTCGGCCGAGCGGACGATGGTCTGCGGGTTGTAGCCGTCCGAGTCGGCCACCATCAGCGCGTAGCGCATGTTGCCGCCGGTGCCGCTGGCGGTGACATAGGCGATGCGGGTCCAGAAGGCGCCGCGCACGCCGGTGATCTTCTCGTAGATGGCGTCGGCCATCTGGTGGGCGACGTCGCGCATGGCGCTGGAACGGGCGGTCATCGCCAGGCCCAGCAGGCGCTCGCCCTTGGCCACGTCGAACAGCTCGTACTCCACCCGGTAGGCGCCCTCGCCGGCGTCGAGCACACGCCCGACGACCAGGTAGTCCTGCTTGAGCGCGCGCCAGGTCGGGTACTGGACCTCGCTGCCGCGGGTCGGGCGTTCGACGATCTGCGCTTCCGGCAGGGTGCGGAACTGGCCGGAACGGTCCAGGTCGGCGCGCACCACCGCGGCCACGTCGGTCGCCGGCGGCGAACCGGACCCCTGGTAGGGCATGGGTACGACGGCGATCGGGGTAGCCGAGGCATTGCCGCCGACGATGTCGATTTCCAGCCCGCGCTGCTGCGCCGAGGCGGCGAGTGGCAGCAACAGGGCGGCAAGGGCGGCTAGCCAGCGCAGTGGTTTTTTCATCATGGCCTGGGGGTTCGAAGGAAAAGGTGCCGCAAGGGATAGCAACCGGTAGGTGAACATTTTCGCAATCGTGAACGAAGACAGCGTGAAATCGACCCGGCAAGGACGGCAAGCGGGATGAATCGGTGCCTCAGCGGTCCTGCGCGGTGAAGTGGAAGGTCAGGTTGCGCTGGAACACCGACTCGAAGCCGCGGTACGGCAGCGGCTGCGCGCGCAGCACGGCCGCCTCGATCGAGCGCCGGCCGGCCTCGTCGTACGGGCAGTTGGGCGAGACCGAGGCGTCGACCACCTGCCCGCCCGGAAGCTGGCGGATGTTGATGGTGCAGCGCTGGCCCAGCGGCACCGAGTCCGGCCGCACCCACTGCGCCAGCACCGCCTGCTGGATCGCCGCGGCGTACTTGGCCGACAGGTCGGTGCTGGTGCCGCCCTGCCCGGGCGAGGCCTGCGAGGCGGCGCCGCTGCCGGCGGCCGCGGCCGATGCCGCCGATGCCTGGCTGGCGCGCGCGTCGGCCAGCTGGCGCAGTTTCTGTTCGGCCAGCTTGGCGTCGCGCTCGGCCTGCTCGGCCGCCTGCGCCTTCTGCTCGGCGATCCGCTTCTGCTCTTCTTGCTGCTGCCTGGCCAGGCGCTGCTTCTGCTCGGCCTCCTCCTGCCGCTTGCGTTCGGTCAGGTCGATCTGCTCCTGGCGGCGCTTGGCTTCCTGCTCCTGGCGGGCCTTCTCCTGCGAGA
>JAFADB010000154.1 GCA_023425225.1 Pseudomonadota bacterium | reverse complement strand
GGCCGCTGGGCGCTTCCATCACCCACCAGCGCTTGACGAAGCCGATGCGCCTGGCGCCGAGCGCTTCCAGCCGCGCGGCCTCGGCATCGATGTCGTCGGCCTCGATGTCCAGGTGCACGCGCGAGGGATGCTGCACCTGCTGCACTTCGATGTTCAGCGCCGCCGGCGCGCCGCTCAGCTCGGTGTAGCGGGCCTCGCCCTCGGCATAGGTTTCCCCGCGCGGCAGGCCCAGCGCCTGGCTCCAGAACGCGGCGGCGGTCTCGTGGTCCTCGCCCTGGCAGTCGATGATGAAACCGGCCAGGCGGCTGCGGTGGCTCATGGCGGTGCTCCGTCGAAGGCGTGGCCGAGTGTGGCGCCGCCGTGTAGGCACCCTTGCCGCGACGCAGCGCCCGCCCACGGTCCGGGGCGCAGCGCAAGAACCGGTGGGGAAGCCGGACGGAGTCCGCGGCGTCACGTGGCATCACGCGGCCTGCCTGGAAGCCCCGCCGCGGTAGTCGGATCGCCGGTCACGGGACATCGGCCTCCGGCCCCTCATCGTCGGGCTCGTAGGCCAGCAGGTGGATGGCCGCACCACCGTGCTGCCGGCGCTGCCGGTCGCGCTGCGCGACTCCGACGACGTGCGCATGCGCAGCCAAGGCGTGCTCGACGGCGACGTGCTCAATGCCTTCGACGCGTGGACGCTGGACTTCGAGCGAATGCGGCTGGAGCTGGGCGCGCCGCTGGCCGCGGACGAGACGCGCTGAACGAATGCCTTCTTCGATCCCGTTTCGCCGACGGCGATGCCCGCGTCGCATCGCCGCCTGTTCAAGCGTCCGGGCCTGATCCTGTTCGCCGCCGCCTTGCCGGCCTGTTCGCCAAACTAAAGGCCCGGGCAGCACGACGCGGCCCGGGCAGGTGCCGGCGGCACGCCGTCGCGTACTACTGCGGCAGCGCCAGGTCGTCGAGCAGCGCGCGCAGGAAGCGCGCCGCCTCGCCGCCGGTGGCGGCGCGATGGTCGAAGGTCAGCGACAGCGGGATCACCTTGTGCGCCTCTACCCCGCCCATCACCGGGGTCATCTGGTGGCGGGCGCGGCCGGCGGCGACGATGGCCACGCACGGCGGCACCACGATCGGGGTGGCGTAGCGGCCGGCGAACATGCCGAAGTTGCTCAGCGAGATGGTGTAGCCGGTCAGCTCGGAGGCGGCGATGCTGCGCTCGGCCACCTGCCGGCGCAGGCGATCGATGCCTTCGCGCACGCCGCGCGCGTCGAGCATGTCGGCGTTGCGCAGCGCCGGCACGAACAGGCCGTCGTCGGTGTCCACGGCGATGCCGATGTCCACCTGTGCATGCAGGGTACGGGTCAGCGCGGCGCCGTCGAACCAGGCGTTGAGCGCCGGCACCGCGCGCGCGGCGGCGACGATCGCGCGCACCAGCCGCGCGGTGACGTCGTTGCCTGGTGTCCAGGCGTGGATGTCGGCGTCGTCGTTGAGCGTGGTGGCCACCACCTGCGCATGCGCGTCGGCCATCACCCGCGCCATGTTGCGGCGCACGCCCTTGAGCGGCTCGGGCTGGCCGCTGGTGGCCACGCCCGGCGGCTGCGTGCGCATCGGCCGGCCGCTGGCCGACAGTGCGGTGCGCGCCTCGGTCCTCGTGGGAGCGGCGTCAGCCGCGATCGAAGGGGAGGCGACTGCGGCAGGCTTCGCCGCCGGCGCCGTTCTCGCCGTGGCGGCGGCGCGCTTGACGTCGGCCAGCGTGGCGGTGCCGTCCGGGCCGCTGGGCTGCACCTGCGCCAGATCCACGCCGAGCTTCCTGGCCAGCGCGCGCACCGCCGGCATCGCGCGCACGCCGCCGACGGCGACGCTGCGCTCGCTGTGCACGGCGTCCGAGGCCTGCATCGCGCCGACCACGGTGCCGGCGTCGGCGGCGCGTTCCTCGTCCTCGTCCACGCCGCCGCGCGCCTCCGATGGCGCCGGGCTGGCGTCCAGGCGGCCGCCCTCGTCGCTGGCCGTCACCTGTTCCGGTGCATCCGCCCCGGCGCCGTGGCCGTGGCCGGTGTCCTGGCCCTCGGCGCGCTGCGGCAGGTTCGGGTCCGGGCGGAACTGCGCCAGCACGTGGCCGGTGACGATCACGTCGCCCGGTCCGCCGGCCAGCTTGAGCACGGTGCCCGAGACCGGCGAGGGCACCTCGACCACCGCCTTGGCGGTCTCCATCGCCACCAGCGGCTCGTCCAGGCGGATGCTGTCGCCTTCCTTGACGAACCACTCGACGATGGTGGCGTCGGGCAGGCCTTCGCCCAGGTCGGGCAGGCGGAAATTCTTGGTCTCGCTCATGTCGTTCCTCTTGGGTGATCCGGTCGCGCGCCGCGGACCGGCCGCCGGCGCGGCGGGCATTGCATGTGCAGTGGGGCCGGGGTGCCGGCGCATACGGCCACGGTCGTCCCGCGGTCCGGAGCGGCCGTGCGGCCGTGGCGTGGTGCAGCCGCATCGCGTGCAGCCGCACCGCGTCCGCTGGCCTCAGCCGTGTTCCAGCGTACGCCTGGCGGCGGCCACGATCCGCTCCACGCCCGGCAGGTACTTCATCTCCAGCCGGAACAGAGGGATGTGGGTGTCGTAGCCGGTGACGCGCTGCACCGGCGCGACCAGGTCGTACATCGACTGCTCGGCCAGCCGCGCGGCGATCTCGGCGCCGAAGCCGGCGGTGCGCGGGGCTTCCTGCACGATCACGCAGCGACCGGTACGCGCCACCGATTCGGCGATGGTGTCGAAGTCCAGCGGGCGCAGCGTGGCCACGTCGATGACCTCGGCGCTGATGCCGTCGGCGGCGAGCTTGTCGGCTGCCTCCAGCGCCTCCTTGATCTGCGCGCCCCAGGCCACCAGGGTCACGTCGCTGCCGTCGCGCAGCACGAAGCACACGTCCAGCGGCAGCGCCTCGCCGTCGTCGGCCACCACTTCCTTGTACTGGCGGTAGATGCGCTTGGGCTCGTAGAAGATCACCGGGTCGGGATCGCGGATGGCGGCCAGCAGCAGGCCGTAGGCGCGCTGTGGGCTGGACGGCAGCACCACGCGCAGGCCGGGCACGTTGGTGAACAGGCTCTCGTTGGCCTCGCTGTGGTGCTCGGGCGCGCGGATGCCGCCGCCCCACGGCACCCGCAGCACCATCGGGCAATGCAGGCGGCCGCGGGTGCGGTTGCGCAGGCGCGCGGCGTGGCTGACCAGATGGTCCACCATCGGGTAGACGAAGCCGTCGAACTGCGACTCGGCCACCGGCTTCATGCCCTGCGCAGCCAGGCCGACGCTGAGCCCGGCGATGGTGGTCTCGTCCAGCGGCGTGTCCAGCACGCGTTCGCTGCCGAAGCGCTGCTGCAGCCCGGCGGTGGCGCGGAACACGCCGCCGTTGACGCCCACGTCCTCGCCCAGCACCAGCACCGACGGGTCGTGCTCCAGCTCCCAGGCCAGCGCCTGGGTGACGGCTTCGATCAGGGTGATCGGCGTGGTGGTCGGGCTCATCGTCGGGGCCTCCGCATGCGCGCTGGCGGCGTGGTGGGCGGCGTCGCCGGCCTCGGCCAGCGCGGCGTTCTTGTGGCGGATCTCATCCATGGCGCTGCTCCAGGGCAATGGCCGCCGCGCGCTGGGCCAGCAGCTCCGGCGGCGGGTCGGCATAGAGGTGGTCGAACATGGCCTCGACCGGCTGCACCGGGGTGGCGAGGTAGGCGTTGACTTCCTCGTCCACGCGGGCGGCGCATTCGTCCTTCCAGGCGGCCTCGGCCTGTTCGTCCCATGCGCCCTGCGCGGTCAGGTAGTTGCGCAGGCGGATCATCGGCTCGCGCGCCCACGCCGCCTTGACCTCGTCGGCGTCGCGGTAGCGGCGCGCGTCGTCGGCGGTGGTGTGGTCGGACAGGCGGTAGGTGATGAACTCGATCACCGTGCCGCCGTCGCCGGCCAGCGCGCGCTCGCGTGCCTGGCGCATCGCCTCCAGCACCGCGATCAGGTCGTTGCCGTCCACCTGCAGGCAGTGCAGGCCGCCGGCGATGCCCTTCTGCGCCAGCGTCTGCGCGCCGGTCTGCGCCGCGCGCGGCACCGAGATCGCCCAGCCGTTGTTGATCACGCACAGGATCAACGGCAGCGTGTAGGCGCCGGCCGAGTTCAGCGCGGCGTAGAAATCGGTCTTGGAGCTGCCGCCGTCGCCGCAGCAGGTCACCGCCACGTGCGGCTCGCCGCGCAGCTTGAACGCCAGCGCCGCGCCGGCCGCGTGCAGGCACTGGGTGGAGATCGGCACGCAGAACGGGAAGTCGCGCGCGGCGTCGGATTCGCGCGGGAAGTCGCTGCCGCGCTCGTCGCCGCCCCAGTACAGCAGCACGTCGCGCCCGCGCACGCCGCGGGCGAACATCGCGCCGATCTCGCGGTAGCTGGGCGCGAACACGTCGCCGCGGCGCATGGCCGCGCCGATGCCGACGTGGGTGGCCTCGTGGCCGAGCGCGGACGGGTAGGTGCCCAGCTTGCCGGTGCGCTGCAGCGCCACCGCCTTGGCGTCGAAGGTGCGTGCGGCCAGCATCTGCTTGAACAGCGGCAGCAGCACCTGCGGGTCGGCGAACGCGGCCGGCAGCGCCCCGCCGACGCGCTGTCCGTCGGCATCGAGGTACTGCAGGAAATCGATCTGGAACTGTGCGGCAACGGTCATTGCAACGGCACCCCGAACAAGAAGTTTCAAATGATAGGAATCGACATGGTAAGGAAGCGCGACGGCAAAGCCGTCCTGCGGCGCAACACCCTAGGCCTTGTTGCCATGCACAAACAAGGAACGCGGCCAGCGCCGCGTTCCTTGGGATTCAATCACTTGTCGCGGCACGCGTCCTGTTCAGCAACCTCGCCAGGAACATACCCGCGTCTCGACGGCATCGTCGTTGTCGGCGGCATCGCTGTCGGCCGTGGACGCGGATGCGCTCGCCCGCAGGCGGAGGGTGCCGCCGGCGGGCGCCGGGAACCTGTTGACCCTCACCCCGAAAGTCGTCGTGTTCCCCGGCGCCAGCGCGGCGGCGGCATGGCAAACGTACCCAAGCGGTCGCAGCGCCGAAAGTGACGTTTTGACGCAGCGCCAGCCGGCAGGCGCCTGCAGCGAGGCCAGGCCGGCCACCTGGCTGCCGTCGATGCGTACCTGCGCGTCCTCGGCGCTGCGCTCGCCGAGGTTGGACAGCACCACCCGGTAGTCGGCCTGGATCGCGTACCACGGCAGCTGCCGTGGGCCATCGATGCGCAGCGACAGGTTGGCGGCGGTGGCCGGCTGCACTTCGACGCCGACCGCGGCGTTGTCGTTGCCGGCCTGCGGGTCGGGCGTCTGCGACTTGACCGAGGCGGCCATCGACAGCGTGCGCCCGGCCAGCGCCGCGTCGGTGGGTACCTGCAGCACGAAGCGCTGTGCCGCGCCGCTGGCCAGCCGGGCGATGGTGCAGGTGACGGTGGTGGCGCCGCCCGGCTCGCCGCAGCTCCAGCCTTCCGGCGCGCCGACCTGCGGCTGCACCGCGGCGTCGAACACGAACGCCACGGCGGTGTGCTCGGCCACGTCCGGGCCATGGTTGGCCACGTCCACGGTGTAGCCGATGGTGCCGCCGGCGACGACCTGCGCGCGGTCGGCGTTGGCGGCCAGGCCGAGGTCGGCGAAGCGCTGCAGCTTCAGCCGCAGCAGCACCAGCGCCGGGTCGTGGTCGGACAGGCGCGCGGCCGAGTCGGCATCGTTGCGCGCGATCTCCGGCTGGTCGGCGTTGATGCGCGCATGGCCGTAGACCAGCGTCGCCAGCTGCGGCGATTCCAGCAGCGCCTGGCTGGCGATGATGTGGTCCAGCGACTGCACGTTGCCGTCGTAGGCGTAGGAGTAGCTCTGGTCCGGCGGCAGCATCCAGGTCAGGTCGGTGTAGTCCGGATCGACCAGGTCGGCGCCATCGCCGGCGACCACGGTCTGCGCGTCGGGCGACGGCCGCCCGGTCACCGTGCCCATGGCGTCGACGTAGCCGTCGTTGAACTCGAAGGCGTTGAAGTCGCCCAGCACCAGCACCTGCTCGGCTGGGTCGGCGAGCTGGCGCGCCTGCAGCACGTTGGCCAGGAACTCGGCCTGCGCCTGGCGCTTGGCACGGATGCGCGTGCCGGAGGCGTCGTCGGCCTCGGCGCCGTTGAGCGAGCGCTGGTGCACGGCGATCACCGTCAACGGCAGCCGGCGGCCGTCGGCGAAGTTGACCGTGGCCTTGAGCAGCAGCGGCGGGCGGTCGTTGAGCAGGCTGGTGGCGCCGCCCGGCTCGGTCCAGGTGGTGGCCTTGCCGATCTGCTCGACCTCCTCCACCTGCACCCGCGCCAGCCCGGCGCCGATCTCGGCGGTCCTGACCAGGAAGCCGACGTCGATGCCGCCGACGTCGTTGCCCTCCAGCAGGTAGGCGGCGTAGCCCGGGTCCGGCTGGCCGGCGGCCACCGCGTCGGTGCCGATGCGTGCGGCCAGGGTCTGCAGCACCTGCAGGTTCTCGACCTCGGCCACGCCGAGGATGTCGGGCAGGTGCAGGAAGTCGCGCACCGCCAGCGAGGCCTTGTTGAGGCGGGCCTGGTAGGCGGCCGTGGACAGCACCGGCTCGCCGATGGCCGGGTCGTTCTGGTCGTCGAAGAAGCGCTCCAGGTTGTAGCTGGCCACGCTGACGTCGTCGGCCTGCGGCTGCGGCGCCGGCCGCGGCCGGGTGGCCTCGCTGCAGCTGTACGCCGGGGTGCTCTCCGGGTACAGGGTATAGCGGCGGTAGCTGTAGTCCAGCGGGCCGGTGACGTCGGTGACCACGCAGCCGGCGGCCAGGTCCAGGCGCTCGCCGCCGAGTCCGGCGCTGGCCACCGCGATCACCTGCGGGTTGGTGTTCCAGCGCGGCACCTCGGCCGGCGAGCCGGCCGGCAGCGGGTCGGGCTGCTGCACGCCGGGGCCGCGCCAGGCGCGCGGCACGCCGGTGACCACGGCATGGAACACGCCGTTGCTGGTGGCCGTGGCGGTGGTCTCGCTGACGCTGCCGGCGGTGGGCGTGTTGACGGTCAGGCTGGCGGCGGTGACGCGCATGCCTTCCAGGCGCTCGAGCTGGTCGTAGGCACCGTCCGCGTCGGGGAACTGCGCGGTCAGCGCCACCGGCGCGGGCAGGGGGTGGCCGGTGGACTGCAGGATCACCGTCGGCGCGCCGCCGATCTCGGTCAGCGGCGGCTGCGCCGGATCGGCGCTGGGCACATATTCGAGCACCGTGCCCTGCACCTTGACCCGGTTGCCGACCGCCGCGTCCTCCGGCGGTGCGCTGCCGAGGTAGACGAAGATGCCTTCGGAGGTCAGCGGATCGGCGTCGGCTTCGGCGTCGGGCGTCTGCAGGAAGAAGCCGTTGCCGCGGCGCGCGGTGACGATGCCGCGGGTGGCGACCACCTGGCCTTCCAGCGGCGAGCGCGCGCCACGCCCCTGGATGGCGTGGATCGGCAGCAACTGGAAGTCGTCGTTGACGATGGTGCCGGTGGCTTCCAGGCTGGCCGGCAGCGCGCCGGCGATGTCGCTGACCCGCAGGGTGAAGGTCTCGTCCGGCTCGGCCAAGGTGTCGCCGTGGACCTTGACCACGATCGAGATGCTGCTCTGCCCGGCGGCAATGGTCATCACGGTGGGGGCCAGCGCCTCGTAGTCGCTGCCGGCGCTGGCGCTGCCGTCGGCGGTGGCCACGCTGAAGCCGACGCCGCCTTCCGCGGCCGGCTCGCTCAGCGACAGGGTGAACACGAAATCGGTGGTGCCGGCATCGCCCTCGGCACGGCGCACGTCGCCCAGGGTGGCGATGATGGCGCCGCCGCCGGCACACAGCCGGGCGGTGGCCGCGCTGTTGCGCGGGACCGGCGCGGCGGTGGCGAAGTCGGCGGCGTTGTCGTCGCTGTCGCTGCAGCCGCCTTCGCCGCGCGCGATCGCCAGCGTGTTGCTCGGCGCCGGCGCCGGGGCGCTGCCCTCGGCGCAGCTGGCGGTGCCGCCGAAGCCGACGAAATCGACGTTGCCGGTGGGGCAGGCGCCGCTGAGCGCGCCTGCCGATCGGCTCAGCGCGACCTTGCCGGCGGTGGCGCTCATGGCGATGGTGCCGCTGGCGTCCGGGGCCGGCAGGTCGGCGCTGCCGCCGGTGCCGTCGGCCTGCTTGACCAGGTAGTAGCCGCCGGCGGCGATGCTGCCGGCCAGCGGCGTCACCTGCCAGCTGCTGCCGGCGGCCGAGGCGTACTGCAGCGACCAGCCCGACAGGTCCACCGCCTGGGTGCTGTTGTTGTGCAGCTCGATGAAGTCGCTCTTGTAGGTGGCCCCGCTGTTGCCGCCACCGCCGTACACCTGGCTGATGACGACCTGGGCCTGCGCCTGGCCGGCGAACACCGGCACGCAGGCCGAAAGCACGCAGGCAAACACGGCGGCACGAAGCTGCATGGATCGCATAGGAAGACTCCCCAGTCCGTAGAGATTGTTTGGGCGCCCCCTGTGCCCACCCATCCGGGGTGGACTGCGCCAGTCGATTCTGCACGAGTCCGTGACACCCTGCCGACGCTCATGTGACAAAGGGCGACTGCGGTACCCTTTGCCGCCCGGGACCTACCCGGACGCCCGGTAGCCGCCATGCCCGTCGAACACAACCAGCGCCCGCTCGAAGCCGGCATCCACACCGACCTGGAAGGCCGGCTCACCTATGGCGGCTACCTGCGGCTGGACCGGCTGCTGTCGGCGCAGCAGCCCCTGTCCGATCCGCCGCACCACGACGAGATGATGTTCATCATCCAGCACCAGACCTCGGAGCTGTGGCTCAAGCTGCTGGCGCACGAGCTGCACGCCGCGCTGGCGCACCTGCAGCGCGACGAGGTGTGGCAGTGCCGCAAGGTGCTGGCGCGCGGCAAGCAGGTGCTGCGCCAGCTCACCGAGCAGTGGTCGGTGCTGGAGACGCTCACCCCGTCCGAGTACATGGGCTTCCGCGACACGCTGGGCCCGGCCTCGGGCTTCCAGTCGCTGCAGTACCGCTACATCGAGTTCCTGCTCGGCAACAAGAACGCGCAGATGCTCAAGGTGTTCGCCTACGACCCGGAAGGCCAGGCCACGCTGCAGCGGGTGCTGCAGGCGCCGAGCCTGTATGCCGAGTTCCTGCGCTACCTGGCGCGCTGGGGCCACGCCGTGCCGGAAACCCACCTGCAGCGCGACTGGGCGCTGCCGCACGTATCCGACCCGGCGCTGCGGCCGGTGTTCGAGCGCATCTACGAGAATACCGACCGCTACTGGCGCGAGTACTCGCTGTGCGAGGACCTGGTGGACCTGGAGACGCAGTTCCAGCTGTGGCGCTTCCGCCACATGCGCACGGTGATGCGGGTGATCGGCTTCAAGCGCGGCACCGGCGGCTCCAGCGGCGTGGGCTTCCTGCGCCAGGCGCTGGAGCTGACCTTCTTCCCCGAGCTGTTCGAGGTGCGCACCTCGGTGGGCCTGCCGTCCGCGGGCCCGCAGCCGTGGGAGCGACGTGAGCCGCAGTGAGGATTTCCCCGGGAAGTCCCTGGCGGCTCGCACCGCTCCCACGGCGGCCGCATTTGTCTCGCCCGTTCATTTGACGTGAACCGCGCCCGTCGGTGATGCTGCCGCGTCCAGCCGGCCACGGCTGGCCGCATTGCCATCGATCGAACCAGCAAGGGGAACCCCAGCATGAGCGTTGACGACCTCGCGCCGAAACCTGTTTCCATTCCGCCGCAGCCGCCAACGCAACCGCCGCAGTTCGACACCCTCCTCGGCCATCCCAAGCCCCTGTGGATGCTGTTCATGGCCGAGTTCTGGGAGCGCTTCGCCTTCTACGGCATCCGCTGGGCGCTGACGCTGTACATCGTGGCGCAGTTCTTCGGCGGCGATTCGGCCGGCGAGGGCAGCGCCAACCGCACCTATGGCGCCTACCTGGCGCTGGTGTACGCCAGCGCGATCTTCGGCGGCTATGTCGCCGACCGCATCATCGGCTACCAGCGCTCGATCCTGCTCGGCGCGGTGGTGATGGCCACGGGCCTGTTCATGATCGCCCTGCCCAGCCAGCTGCTGTTCGAGTTCGGCCTGTCCACGATCATCGTCGGCAACGGCCTGTTCAAGCCCAACATCTCCTCGATGGTGGGCCAGCTGTACGCGCCGGGCGATGCCCGCCGCGACCGCGGCTTCACCCTGTTCTACATGGGCATCAACGCCGGCTCGTTCTTCTCGCCGCTGCTGACCGGCTGGCTGGCCGAGCAGGTGTTCGGCACGCCGATGACGCAGAACTACAAGGCGGTGTTCGTCGCCTCGGGCGTCGGCATGCTGATCAGCCTGGTGTGGTTCTGGCTGGGCAAGCGCCAGCTCAAGGGCATCGGCCTGCCGCCGGCCGGCGGCGAGAGCATGCTGCGGGTGCTGTGGGTGGCCATCGGCTGCATCGCCGCCATCCCGCTGGTGTACCTGCTGCTGGCCAAGCTCGGTGCCACCCCGCTGGCCTGGCTGCTGGGCCTGCTGTTCATCGGCCTGGCGGTGATGCTGCTGATGGAAGCGGTGCGCACCGGCGTGGTGCAGACGCACCGGGTGATCGCGATGCTGATCATCTTCCTGTTCAACGTGATGTTTTTCATGTTCTTCGAGCAGGCCGGCAGCTCGTTCAACTTCCTGGCGCAGAACATCGTCGACCGCGGCATCGGCGACTGGGAGTTCCCGGTCGGCTGGTTCCAGTCGGTCAACCCGATCGGCATCATCCTGTTCGCGCCGCTGGTCACGCTGGTGTGGGCGTTCCTGGACAAGCGCCGGCTGGAGCCGTCGATCCCGCGCAAGTTCGGCCTGGGCCTGATCTTCAACGGCCTGGCGTTCGCGCTGCTGATGTTCGCGCTGACCGCGCTGGTGGACGGCAGCGGCCACATCCCGCTATGGACGCTGGTGGCGGTGTACCTGATCCAGACCGTGGGCGAGCTGTGCCTGTCGCCGATCGGCCTGTCGATGGTGACCAAGCTGGCGCCGGTGCGGCTGGTCGGCCTGGCGATGGGCGGCTGGTTCCTGGCCACGGCGATCGGCAACAACCTGTCGGGCATCTTCGCCGGCATCGTCAGCGGCGAGAGCGGCATGACGGTGGCCTCGGCGCTGACCGGGTATACCTTCGGCTTCTGGTCGCTGATCGGCTCGGGCGTGCTGCTGTTCCTGCTCGCGCCGCTGATCAACAAACTGATGCATGGCGTGAAGTGAGGTGATGCCGATGTTGCCCAAGCTCTCCGTGATCCTGGCGCTGGCCGTCGCGCTGGCCGCCTGCCAGAAGGCGCCGGCACCGGAGCCGGCGCGCGCGCTGGACACCAGCGAGCAGCGGCCGCCGGTGGCCGATCCCAGCCAGCCGGTCGCTTCGGGCAACACCCCGGCGGCGGCCGACATCGCCGCCATCGCCGCGCTCAGCGCCAGCTTCGACCCGGCGCGCGATCCGGTGGCCGACCTGGAGACCGCCAAGGTCGAGGCCAAGCGCGGCGGCAAGCGCATCCTGCTGGACGTGGGCGGGGAGTGGTGCTCGTGGTGCCACATCCTCGATGACTTCATCGCCGGCGACGGCGAGATCCGCCGCTTCCGCGACGCCAACTACGTCTGGGTCAAGGTCAACTACAGCCCGGAGAACGAGAACGCGGCGTTCCTGGCGCAGTTCCCCGAGATCAAGGGCTACCCGCACCTGTTCGTGCTCGACAACGACGGCAAGCTGCTGCATTCGCAGTTCACCGGCGAGCTGGAGAAGGACAAGGGCTACGACCGCGCCAGGTTCTTCGACTTCCTCAAGCAGTGGGCGCCGCCCGAGAACCAGCGCGCCACGCCCTGATCGGTCGGATGGCGGCGGGAGCGGCGTGCCGGTGCATGCGTTCCGCCGTAGCGCCCGGCTGAGGCAGTCCCTGTACACGCCCAGCCGGGCGAGCTCGGCTCCACGATGGTGGCGCCATACGATCGGTTTCCGCTACGGCTAGCCGCTGCTGCCCGGGGTGATGGAAGCCTGGATCGCGGCCAGTCCGGGTATCCGTTCCGCTCCGCGGCGGACCGGGCGCGCCTTCAGTCCTCGGTCATCCGCGGCAGGCCGGCGGTCGCCAGCCGGTCGATCAGGTGCTCGAGCGTCTGCTGTTCCTGCTCGCTCAGCACCGACATCAGCCGTCGTTCCATCTCGTTCACCAGCGGTGCCACGGTCTCGTAGACCTCGCGCCCGGCCGGCGACAGCGCCAGCATCGAGCGGCGGCGGTCGTCGCCGTGGGTCTCGCGGCGGATGAAGCCGCGTTCGAGCAGTCGCGCCACCGCGCGGCTCACCGCCACCTTGTCCATCGCCGTGCGCTCGGACACCTGGCTGGCCGACGAGCCGGGATACAGGGCGAGGATGGTGATCACCCGCCATTCCGGGATCGCCATGCCGTAGCGCTCGCCGTAGACGCGGGCGATGTTGCCGCTCACGCGGTTGGACAACACGCTGATGCGATAGGGCAGGAAGCGCTCCAGGTCCAGCAGCACTTCGTGGCGGGGCGGGGGCGGAATATCGGATGTGCTCATGCTGCGCTGCGTCTTGATGGTTGTTTCATATGAAACTACAAGGGTGGCCATATGGACCCGCCCCATTCTCGCGGGTCTTCCGCCGGCCCGCATCGTTTTTTTTCCGGGCCGGCCCCGCGTGGAGGAAACGATCATGAGTGCGCAGCCGCAGACCACCGCCTCCAGGCCCGATCCGGGCATGCAGGTGACCACCTTCGACAACCCGATGGGGATCGACGGTTTCGAGTTCGTCGAATTCGCCGCGCCGCAGGGGCAGGGCGCGGCCCTGCACGACCTGTTCCGGCGCCTGGGCTTCACCGCGGTGCTGCGGCACCGCTCACGTCCGATCACGGTGTACCGCCAGGGCGGGGTGAACTTCCTGGTCAACGAGGACCCGGACTCGTTCGCCGCCGCGTTCGCCGCCGCGCACGGACCATGCGCCTGCGGCTTCGCCATCCGTTTCCGCAAGCCGGCCGGCGATGTGCTGGCCGCGGTGATCGGCAACGGCGGCGAGGCGGTGGCCGAGCGCGCCGACACGCGCGCGGTGGACGCGCCGGTGGTCAAGGGCATCGGCGACTGCATGCTGTACCTGGTGGACCGCTACGGGGACACCGGCAGCATCTACGACGGCGACTACGAGCCGGTGCCCGGTGCCGAGCAGAACCCGCGCGGCTTCGGGCTGACCTTCATCGACCACCTCACCCACAACCTGTACTTCGGCCACATGCAGCAGTGGTCGGACTACTACGAGCGGCTGTTCAACTTCCGCGAGATCCGCTACTTCGACATCAAGGGCGTGCGCACCGGACTGGTGTCCAAGGCGATGACCGCGCCGGACGGCATCGTGCGCATCCCGCTCAACGAGTCCTCCGACCCGAAGAGCCAGATCAACGAATACCTGGACGCCTACCATGGCGAGGGCATCCAGCACATCGCCTGCTTCACCGAGGATATCTACGACACGGTGGAGAAGATGCGCGCGGCCGGGGTGGCGTTCCTGGACACGCCGGACGCCTACTTCGACGTGATCGACCAGCGCATCCCCGACCATGGCGAGGACGTGGAGCGGCTGCGCCGCAACCGCATCCTGATCGACGCCGACCCGGACACCAAGAAGCGCAAGCTGCTGCAGATCTTCACCGAGAACTGCATCGGCCCGATCTTCTTCGAGATCATCCAGCGCAAGGGCAACGAGGGCTTCGGCGAGGGCAACTTCCAGGCGCTGTTCGAGAGCATCGAGCGCGACCAGATCAAGCGCGGCGTGCTCTGACGGCATCGCAGCCCCTCTCCCGACGGGAGGGGGCTTGATACCGAAAACCGAGGTCTCCATGGACAATGCACGCGACTACATGAGCGGTTTCGGCAACGAGTTCGCCACCGAGGCCGTCGCCGGCACGCTGCCGCTCGGGCAGAACTCGCCGCAGCAGGTGGCGCACGGGCTGTATGCCGAGCAGCTGTCCGGCACCGCCTTCACCGCCCCGCGCGGGCACAACCGCCGCAGCTGGCTGTATCGCATCCGCCCGGCGGCGGTGCATGGGCGCTTCGAGCCGTTCGCCGGCGCGCCGCGCTTCCACAACGACTTCGGCCCCGGCCCGGTCACGCCGGAACAGCTGCGCTGGGATCCGCTGCCGCTGCCCACCGCGCCGGTCGATTTCGTCGAGGGCCTGTACACCGTGGCCGGCAACGGCTCGCCGCAGGCGCAGAGCGGCGTGGGCATCCACCTGTATGCCGCCGACCGCGACATGCGCGGGCGCTTCTTCTACGACGCCGACGGCGAGCTGCTGCTGGTGCCGCAGCTGGGCCGGCTGCGCATCGCTACCGAGCTGGGCGTGCTGGAGATCGAGCCGCAGCAGGTGGCGGTGATCCCGCGCGGCGTGCGCTTCCGCGTCGAGCTGCCCGACGGGCCCTCGCGCGGCTACGTGCTGGAGAACTTCGGCGCGCTGCTGCGGCTGCCCGAGCTTGGCGCGATCGGCGCCAACGGGCTGGCCAATCCGCGCGATTTCCAGACGCCGGTGGCCGCGTTCGAGGACCTGGACGGCGACTTCGAACTGGTGGCCAAGTTCCAGGGGCACCTGTGGCGCGCGCCGATCGACCACAGCCCGCTGGACGTGGTCGCCTGGCACGGCAACTACGCGCCGTACCGCTACGACTTGCGCCACTTCAACGCGCTCGGTTCGATCAGCTTCGACCATCCCGATCCGTCGATCTTCACCGTGCTGACTTCGCCCAGCGACACGCCGGGCACGGCGAACGTGGACTTCGCCATCTTCCCGCCGCGCTGGCTGGTGGCCCAGCACACGTTCCGTCCGCCGTGGTTCCACCGCAACGTCGCCAGCGAGTTCATGGGCCTGGTGCACGGTGCCTACGATGCCAAGGCCGAGGGCTTCGTGCCTGGCGGCGCTTCGCTGCACAACGCCATGAGCGGCCATGGGCCCGACGCGGCGACCTTCGAGAAGGCCTCGCACGCCGACCTGTCCAGGCCGGACGTGATCGCCGGCACCATGGCCTTCATGTTCGAGACCCGCGCGGTGCTGTGTCCCACCACGCAGGCGCTGCAGTCGCCGCATCGCCAGGCCGACTACCGCCGCTGCTGGGAAGGGCTGCGCCGGCGGTTCGACGGGGGAGTGGATACCACCCGTTGAGGGCGGCCTGCTTCGCCGGATGGAAGGCTGCGCCGACCGGCGCCCGCCCGTGCGGCCTCGTGTGCGCCGATGCGGCCGCCACCGGCATCGCCGGGGCTTCTCGCCCGTTTTACCTGGTGCGCACTACGGTGGACTGACGGTCCAACGGGAGTTCCGACGATGACTGCACCCCTCCGCATCCTGCCGCTGGCGCTGCTGCTCCTGCTGTGCGCCTGTGCCCGGCAGGCCGATACGCCGCCACAGACGGCGGACGCGCCTGCCGGCGATGTCGCCGCCACGCCACCGGAAGCCGCCGCCGACCCCGGTGAGCAGGATCGGCCGCTGGCGCGCATGGATGGCTACGGCGAGCTCATGCTCGGTGCCAGCGCCGACGAACTTCGCCGCAGCTGGCAGGGCGAGCTGGACGGCAAGCCGGCCGAAGGCAGCGACTGCTACTACCTGTTCCCCGCCGGCGCCGCATCCCCGCGCGACCTGGCCTTCATGATCGAGCATGACCGCTTCGTGCGCTATGACGTCGGAACCGATGCGCTGGCCGCGCCCGGCGGCGGCAAGGTGGGCATGGGCCTGGCGCGGCTGCAGACGCTGTACCGCGAAGGCGCCGAGCGCCTGCCGCACAAGTACGTGGATGGCGGCGCCAACCTGCGCGTGGTGCCGCTGCAGCCCGGCCAGGGCGTGCTCAACTTCGAGATCGACGCCGACGGCACCGTCACCGCCTGGCGCGTGGGGCTGACGCCGCAGGTCGACTACGTCGAGGGCTGCTCATGAGCCTGCGCGCCAGCGCATAGAATCACCGGCACACGACACGGGGGAACAACGACATGCTGGCTGCGACGGGATGGTTCGTGCTGGGACTGCTGCTGCTGGCGCTGGGGGGCGATTCGATCGTCAAGGCCGCCTCCGGCCTGGCGCAGCGCTTTGGCGCCTCGCCGTTCGTCGCCGGCCTGCTGCTGGTGGCCTTCGGCACCTCGTTGCCGGAGCTGGCGGTCAACGCGCGCGCCTTCGCGGTCGGCAGCCAGGAGCTGGCGCTGGGCAACGCGGTGGGCAGCAACATCGTCAACCTGGGCCTGACCCTGGGCGCGGCGGCGCTGGCCGCGCCGCTGCTGGTGCGCGCCCGCGCGCTGGCGCCGCTGCTGCTGTTCGTGGCCGCTGCCACGCTGCTGGTCATCGGCTTCGGCATGGACGGGGTGATCGGCCGCCTCGACGGCATCGTCATGCTGGCCGGCTTCGCCGCGGTGCTGGCGCTGCTGTTGCGGCGCGCGCGCCACGAGGACGTGCAGGTGCAGGAGACACTGGCGCAGTACGCGCAGACCCGCACCGCGCTGGGCCTGAACCTGCTGCGGCTGGCGATCGCCATCGTCCTGCTGTACTACGGCGCGCGCTGGGTGGTGCAGGCCGCGCCGCTGCTGGGCGCCGGCTGGGGCCTGTCGCCGCTGCTGACCGGCCTGCTGCCGGTGGCCATCGGCACCGCGTTGCCGGAAGTGGCCGCGGCGGTGATGGCGGCGCGGCGCGGGCAAGGCGACGTGGTGGTCGGCCACGTGGTCGGCTCGAGCCTGTTCAACCTGCTGGTGATCGTCGGCGGCATGGCGGTGCTGCGTCCGCTGCCGCTGCCGGCCTCGTTCGTGCGGCTGGAGCTGCCGGCGGCGATCGCCTTCGCCGTGGTGCTGTACCCGATGCTGCGCGGCGACCTGCGGCTCAGCCGCGGCGAGGGCGCGGTGCTGCTGCTGGCGTTCGCGGGCTGGGTGGTGCTGGAGATCGCGCTGCTGGGTTGAGGGCGCCGCCTGCCATGGGAGCGGCGTCAGCCGCGATGGCGCTCCACCGACGAAGGCCCATCGCGGCTGATGCCGCTGCCGCGATCAGGGTTGCCCGGCGTCGCCTTCCTGTCCGGCCAGCTTCTCGGCGATGTCCGGCGGCGGCAGGCCTTCCTCCTGCGCGCTCTCGCCCGGCGGCAGCGCCGGGCGCTGCTCCATGAACAGCGCCAGCGAGGCCTTGGCCATCATGTGCGCGCTGA
>JAFADB010000330.1 GCA_023425225.1 Pseudomonadota bacterium | reverse complement strand
CGGCTTCAGCGCTCCGAATGCCCACTGTCGTCGTACTCGCGTGGCGCGAACAGGTCCGGCTGGATCAGTTCGATGAAGGCGCGCGCCTGTGGCGACAGGTACTTGCCCTTGCGCACGGTCACCCCGTAGCTGCGCAGCGGGAACCAGTCCTTCAGCGATCGCGTGGCCAGGCGCTGGCGATCGACCGGGCTGATGCAGATCTCCGGCACGATGGAGATGCCCATGTCCATCGCCACGTACTGCTTGATCACCTCCCAGCCGCCAACTTCCAGCGCCACCGTGTACGGCACCCGGTTCTGCTGGAACACCAGGTCCACCAGCCGGTAGGTGATCTGCCGGCGTGGCGGCAGGATCAGCGGATAGGGCGAGAGGTCCTGCAGGCCCAGGTCCGGCTGGGTCGCCAGCGGATGCTGCGGTGGGGTGATCAGCAACTGCTCGGAGCGGTGGATGGTGGCGTAGGTCATGTCGGCCGGCACGTCCAGCATCGAGCCCACCGCCAGGTCGGCCTCGTCCGAGCGCACCAGGTCGGTGCCGTCGGCGCTGATGGCGTTGTGCAGGGTCAGCCGCACCTCCGGATGGCGGCGGCGGAACAGCGCCACGATCCGCGGCAGCAAGTAGAGGATGGTGGAGTTGTTGGCGGCGATGTTCAGCTCGCCGGCATCCAGCCCGCGCACCTTGTCGCGGAAGGCGGTTTCCAGGCCGTCCAGGCTTTCGACCAGCGGTTGCGCCATCTCGTACAGCAGTTCGCCCTCGCGGCTGGGCGCCAGGCGGCGTCCGCTGCGCTCGAACAGGGTCACTCCCAGTTCGCGCTCCAGCGCCTGCAATTGCAGCGTCACCGCAGGCTGGGAGACGAAAAGCGCCTCGGCCGCCCGAGAAACCGAACCCATCCGCACCGTCTGGCAGAACGCCCGCAGCGGCTTGAGACGGTCGGATTTGTAGGGAAATCGCGGGGTTGCCGGCTTCTTCGTGGGCATGATGTGACGAATATAAGGTGAAATTATTTAATGCATTGACAAATCTGCTTTGTCAAATACATCGATTGAAGGGAGGGTGGAGGCCCGGAAGTCTCAGGAGCCCGCCATGTCCGCCACCGCCTTAGCGACCCGCCCCGAACCGATCGAGCGCCCGACCCCGGGCATCACCCTGACCACCCAGCTGGCCGGCCAAGCCGAACTGCTGCCGCCGCCGGCGCTGGCGCTGCTGACCTCGCTGCACCGGGCGATCGAGCCCGAGCGGCAGGCGCGGCTGGAAGCGCGGCGCACGCGCCAGGCCGAGTTCGACGCCGGCGCCGTGCCGGGGTTCCGCGACGATACCCGCTCCATCCGCGAGGGCGACTGGACCGTGGCGCCGCTGCCGGAGGCGCTGCAGGACCGCCGCGTGGAGATCACCGGCCCGACCGACCCGAAGATGGTCATCAACGCGCTCAACTCCGGCGCCAGGGTGTTCATGGCCGACTTCGAGGATTCGACCTCGCCGACCTGGAAGAACCTGATCGCCGGCCAGCGTGCGCTGATCGGCGCGGTGCGCGGCGACCTCAGCTACGACGCGCCGGCTTCCAGCGGGAAGGCGGGCAAGCACTACGCGCTCAAGCCGTTCGAGCAGCAGGCGGTGCTGATCGTGCGTCCGCGCGGCTGGCACCTGGACGAGAAGCACGTGCTGGTCGATGGCCAGCCGATCTCCGGCGGCCTGTTCGACGCGGCGCTGTTCGCCTTCCACAACGCCCGCGCGCTGATGTGCAAGGACCGCGGCCCCTACCTGTACCTGCCCAAGCTGCAGTCGATGGAGGAGGCGGCGCTGTGGGAGAACGCGCTGTCGCACATCGAGGCGATGCTGGGCCTGCCGCACGGGCAGATCAAGGTGACGGTGCTGATCGAGACGCTGCCGGCGGTGTTCGAGATGGACGAGATCCTGCACGCGCTGCGCGATCGCATCGCCGGGCTCAACTGCGGGCGCTGGGACTACATCTTCTCCTACATCAAGACCTTCCGCCGCCACGCCGACAAGGTGCTGCCCGAGCGCGGCCAGGTGACGATGACCCAGCCGTTCCTGAAGGCCTATTCGGAACTGCTGATCAAGACCTGCCACCGTCGTGGCGCGCATGCGATGGGCGGCATGGCCGCGCAGATCCCGATCAGTGGCGACGAGGCCGCCAACGAGCAGGCGATGGCGCGGGTGCGCGCCGACAAGCTGCGCGAGGTCACCGCCGGCCACGACGGCACCTGGGTGGCGCACCCGGCGCTGATCCCGATCGCGATGGCGATCTTCGACGAGCACATGCCCACGCCCAACCAGCACGACGTGCTGCGCAACGATGTGCAGGTGGGGGCCGCCGAGCTGCTCGCGCCGCCGAAGGGGACCATCAGCCGCGCCGGCTTCGAGGGCAACGTCGAGGTCTGCGTGCGCTACCTGGCGGCGTGGCTGGACGGCAACGGCTGCGTGCCGATCCACCACCTGATGGAGGACGCGGCCACCGCCGAGATCAGCCGCAGCCAGATCTGGCAGTGGCTGCACGTCGGTGGCCAGCACCTGGACGACGGCACCGCGATCGACGAGCGCCTGCTGGCGTCCACCCTGCGCAACCTGCCGGCGCGGCTGGGCGATCGCACCGCGCTGCCGGGCGGCGCCTGCATCGACGAGGCCATCGCCCTGCTCGACCGGCTCAGCCGCGACGAGGAGCTGGCCGAGTTCCTGACGTTGCCGGCGTACCAGCTGATCGACTGATCTGGCCCCCTCCCCTGGGCGCGCAGCGCGCAGGGGAGGGGCGGGGAGGGGTGCTTTTGGCTCTACCGCGAGCGGAGCCGACCCCCTCCCGACCTCCCCCTGCTGCGCAAGGGGAGGAGTTTGATCCCCCTCCCTCACGGGAGGAGCTTTTTCACCCCCTCCCTTGCGCGCGCAGCGCGCAGGGGAGGGCCGGGGAGGGGTTGCTTTGTGGCTCAGCCGCAACCGGAGCCAACCCCTCCCACCTCCCCTGCTTCGCAAGGGAGAGCGTTACCCCCAGCCGCTTCCGATCCATGTACCCCGGAGACAGACCATGAGCCACCACAACGCCCTGCCGACCGCCGCCGAGATCCAGAAGGACTGGGAAACCAACCCCCGCTGGAACGGCATCACCCGCAACTACACCGCCGAGGACGTCGTGCGCCTGCGCGGCACCGTCCACGTCGAGCATTCCATCGCCCGGCTGGGCGCCGAGAAACTGTGGAAGTACCTGCACGAGAAGGACTTCGTCAACGCGCTGGGCGCGCTGACCGGCAACCAGGCGATGCAGCAGGTCAAGGCCGGCCTCAACGCGATCTACCTGTCCGGCTGGCAGGTCGCCGCCGATGCCAACCTGGCCGGGCAGATGTACCCGGACCAGTCGCTGTATCCGGCGGACTCGGTGCCGGCGGTGGTCAAGCGCATCAACAACACCCTGCTGCGCGCCGACCAGCTGCAGCACGCCGAGGGCGACGACTCGACCGATTTCCTGCAGCCGATCGTGGCCGACGCCGAGGCCGGCTTCGGCGGCGTGCTCAACGCCTTCGAGCTGATGAAGGCGATGATCGAGGCCGGCGCGGCCGGCGTGCACTTCGAGGACCAGCTGGCCTCGGTGAAGAAGTGCGGGCACATGGGCGGCAAGGTGCTGGTGCCCACCCGCGAGGCGATCGAGAAGCTCAACGCCGCGCGCCTGGCCGCCGACGTGCTCGGCGTGCCGACCCTGCTGGTCGCGCGCACCGATGCCGAGGCCGCCGACCTGCTGACCTCCGACATCGACCCCAACGACCAGCCGCACACCACCGGCGAACGCACCGTCGAGGGCTTCTACAAGACCCGCAAGGGCCTGGACCAGGCGATCAGCCGCGGTCTGGCCTACGCGCCCTACGCCGACCTGGTGTGGTGCGAGACCGGCAAGCCGGACCTGGAGTTCGCGCGCAAGTTCGCCGAGGCCATCCACGCCAGGTTCCCCGGCAAGCTGCTGGCCTACAACTGCTCGCCGAGCTTCAACTGGAAGAAGAACCTGGACGACGCGACGATCGCCAAGTTCCAGAAGGAAATCGCCAGCTACGGCTACAAGTTCCAGTTCATTACCCTGGCCGGCTTCCACAGCCTGAACTACTCGATGTTCCACCTGGCCCACGGCTACGCCCGCGAGCAGATGAAGGCATTCGTGGAACTGCAGGAAGCCGAGTTCGCCGCCGCCGCGCAGGGCTTCACCGCGGTCAAGCACCAGCGCGAGGTCGGCACCGGCTACTTCGACGCGGTGACCCAGGCCATCCAGCAGGGCCAGTCCTCGACCACGGCGCTGACCGGTTCCACCGAGGAGGAACAGTTCCACGGCGACAAGGCGGCCTGATCCGGCAACGCTCGAAACCGACGGGTCCGGCGTGGTGCCGGACCCGTCTGCCGTGGGGCGATCCGCGCGTCGCCGCGGGCTGCGATGGTAGGGCCTGGCCGGGCCCGATGGTATGCTCGCGCCCGGAACTCCCGTTTGGTGGACTGGCTGGAGTACGGGGATCAGGATGACCTGTGGCAGCGGCGCAGCAGTGGTGTCTGTGGACGGTTCGCACGTGGAAGAGACGTGGCGACAGTCGGCCGTGCCCGCCATATTGACGCAGGACGAATTCGCACTGTTCGCCGTGCACGGCCGCGAACGGACCATGGCGGAAGGAGAAGTGCTGTTCCGCCGCGGCGACAGCGGCGGTGCGATGTACGTCATCGCCGCCGGATGCGTGGACCTCGACTTCGGCGAGGACCTGGGGATCAAGCACCTGCAGCAGGGCGAGTTCTTCGGCGAGCTGGGCCTGCTGATGGGCGAACACCGCCGCAGCGCCGATGCGCTGGCCGCCAGCGACGGCCGCCTGCTGGAACTGGACGAACACGACTTCCAGCGGCTGGTGTCCGAGGCCTCCGCGGTCGTGGCCTATTTCCTGCGCCGGAGCATCATGCGGGTCGTGCTGCACGAGCATGACCTGATCCGCCAGCTGCGCCGCCGCAACCGCGAGCTGGAGGCCGCGCTCGACAACCTGTATGTCACCAGCCACCAGTTGAGCCGCACCGAAGAACTGATCCGCACCGACGAGCTGACCGGGCTGTACAACCGGCGTGGGCTGGTCCTGCACCTGCAGGATTGCCGGGCCAATCAGGCGGCACTGCCGGCCGGCCTCCTGCTGATCGATTGCGACCGTTTCAAGCGGGTCAACGACGAGCATGGCCACCAGGCCGGCGACCGGGTGCTGCAGAACGTGGCCAACATCCTGCGTTCGGTGGCCGGTCCGGACGACTTGGCCTGCCGCCTGGGCGGCGACGAATTCTGCCTGCTGGTCGGCCCCGGGCGGGGTGACGATCTCGGTTCCATCGGCGAGTTCATCCTGGCCACCGTGCGCGGACTGCTGGAGGTACCGCAGCCGACGCCGCACATCTGCCAGGTCAGCGTGGGCATGTCGGTGGTCGACCCGGAGTCGGACTGGGACGACTGGTACGCGCAGGCCGACAACGCCTTGTACGAAGCCAAGCGGCGTGGCGGCAACCGCCTGCACGGACCCAGGGAGGCCTGACGGCATGGACGCGCCGGTCCTGCCGCTGCAGGGAGACGCGCCCCAGCTGCGCACGCTGCTGCTGACCGACCTGTGCGACTCGACCGCGCTGGTCGAGCGGCTGGGCGACGCCGTCGCCGCCGAGCTGTTCCGCGAACACGATGCGATGGTGCTGCGCCTGCAGCGGCAGTGGCGCGGACGGCTGATCGACCGTTCCGACGGCCTGCTGCTGGTGTTCGAGCGGCCCGTGGACGGACTCGGCTTCGCGCTGGACTACATGCAGGCGCTGAAGGAACTGGGCGACGCGCGCGGATTGACGCTGCGCGCGCGTGCCGGCCTGCATGTGGGCGAGGTACTGAGCTGGCGCAACAGCGAGGCGGCGGTGCAGGCCGGTGCCAAGCCGCTGGAAGTGGAAGGCCTGGCCAAGCCGATGGCGGCGCGGTTGATGGCGCTGGCGCGTCCCGGGCAGATCCTGGTCTCGGCGGTGGCCGAGTCATTGAGCCACCGCGCCGCGCGCGAGCTGGGCGAACGCGGCGAGCGGCTGCTGTGGAGATCGCACGGGCGCTGGCGCTTCAAGGGCATTCCCACCGCGCAGGAAGTGCACGAGGTCGGCGAGATCGGCCTGGCGCCGCTGCGGATGCCGCGCGGCGACGGCAAGGCAAGGCGCGACCTGCCGCTGTGGCGCCGGCCCGCCGCACTGGTCGCCGAGGTGGCCCTGGTGGCGGTCATCGGCACGGCGGGATGGTTCATGACCCGGCCGCAGCCGGCGATCGCCTTCGCCGAGCGCGACTGGGTGGTGATGGGCGACGTGCGCAACCTCACCGGCGATCCGCTGCTGGACGACTCGCTGCAGCAGGCGTTCCGCATCAGCCTGGAGCAGTCGCGTTTCGTCAACGTGCTCAGCGACCTCAAGGTACGCGACACGCTCAGGCACATGCGCCGCGACGCCGACGAGACGCTCGACCGCGCCACGGCCGCCGAGGTCGCCGTGCGCGACGGTGCGCGCGCGGTGCTGTTGCCCACCGTGGCCGAGGTCGGAGGGCGGGTGAGGGTCAGCCTGGAGGTGGTCGATCCCGGCACCCAGGCCACGGTGTATGCCGAGTCCGAGAGTGGACGCGGGCTGGAGTCGGTCCTGGGCTCGGTGGATGCGGTAACGGCACGGATGCGCGCCCGGCTGGGCGAGGGCATGCCGGTGTCGGCCAGGTCGGCACTTCCGCTGCCCAAGGAGACAACGGACAGTCTCGAGGCATTGCGCGCTTATGCCCTGGGTCAGAATGCGTTGGCCAATGCACGCTGGAAGCAGGCGGAAGAGTATTACCGTGCCGCGATTCGCTTCGACCCCCAGTTTGCGTTGGCCTATATCGGCGTGGCCCGGGTAAAGACGGCGATCTCCGATCGCGAGGCTGCATTGCCATTCCTGGACCAGGCCCTGGCGTTGAAAGGCCGGCTATCGGAGAAGGATCGGCTGTACTTGGAAGCGTGGAATGCCGAGATCCGGGAGACAGGGCAGGCCTTGCAATCCTGGGAAATGCTGGCCTCGATCTATCCCGATAGTTTTGCCGGACACGGCAATGCCTTCTGGCAGCTGTTCCTGGCTGGCCAGTTGGACAGGGCGCTCGTGCATGCCAAGGCCGGAGACGTCGCGCAGAATCCTTATCGCCTGATCGTGGCCGACGATATCGGACGCATATACCTGGGCAAAGGAGCGCTTGATCAGGCCGAGTCCTACTTCACCAGGGCCATGACAGGAGAAAAGACTGGCCCGGGCCGTCGCCTGGCGAACGTACATGCCTTGAAAGGACGCTTTGATCAGGCCGAGGAGACATTGCGCTCCATTGAGCGGAGTGGCTATCTAAACGACGATCTCACGCCGTTGATCGACTGGATCAGCATCAATCTGGACCAAGGCAAGCGGAACGAGGCCAGGACGCTGCTGGACAAGGCAATTAGCGAAAGCCGGAACGCGAGCGACATCGTTCGCGCTGGCTTCGAGTTCATCGGTTTCTCGCTCGACACGACGGAATCGCCTTCGGCCCTCGATTTGGTCGACCTGCGGCATTGGCAGCAGGAGCAACTGCAAACCTATGCTGCATTGCCCATGGAATCGCCTTACAGGATCCATCGGGCAGGTCTGATACTGGCGGCTGCGTATCTTGCCCAGAGGACCGGCGACGATTCGCTTTCGGATGCTTCCTTGCGTGTAGCAGCCCCCTTGCTGGAGGCGACCCATGATCCCGTCATTGAGAAAATGGTGCGCATCGTGCGCGGCGAGAGGTTTCGTTTGCGGGGGCAATACGAGGATGCCATCCAGCTGCTGTCCGCGGAGGACGACGACTTGGTCCAGTCTCGCGTCGCGCTTCATCGGGTTCTGCTTCAGGCGGGCCGGCATGCGGAGGCACTCGAGCAGGCCCGCTGGTTGTCGAGCAACCGCGGGCTGGCCTATGCGGAAAGTCCCATGGGACAGGCATTACAGCTGCTCAATGTCACCGACACCAAGGCCGCTTCCACTTGGATGGAGGAAGAAAGGCGGCTTTGAATGCCGTCAGCGGATAGAAGAATCCACCTTGCCTGCTTCCATGCAGAACACGACATGGTGGTTTCCCGATGACATCAGGTGGGTTAGAAGCTCCTTTCGCGCCTTCGCGATCTCTTCCTTGGAAGCCAGCGTGTTCGACGTCATGCAGTAGAACGGCTGTCCCGAATCCGGAGGCTGCATGCCGAGGGCTTGGGCCGGGGTATAGCCCAGGCTTCCCAAGGCTGCGGCGGGGTTGGCCTGGAAGGCGCTACGGAAGTCGTCGTCGCTGGAGAGAAGATCGAGCAGATGGTCAGCGATGTCCTGTGGCAAAGGGGCGTGCGATGCATCGCTGCCGGGCTTGTGTGTCATTGGTGGATCCGCTCTGCAGGAAATGATGGTCTACGCGGATCCATTGTCGGCACAATGTCCCGTTTGTTGAGGATATCCCAATGCGCCTGCGCCGCTGCACGTTCGTGTTCCTGGAGCCACGCGAGGAGGCCGTTTTTGACCTGGCATCGCTGCTGGCCGGCGGCAATGGCCTGCGTCGCACGCGTCGCTGGCTGGCGCTGGCGCCGCATCTGGACGGGGAGGTGGAGATCGACGAAGCCGGGCGCGAATTGCTGGGGCGTATCGGGCCCGGCGAGTGGGTCGAATGCGAGGGGCTGGAGCCGGCCTGCGGACCTGCTGTCCAACGACTGCTCGAGCAGGGGCTGCTGATCTGCGATGACGATCGCTTCATGCACCATGCCGGGCGCGATGCGGCATTGCGCGACACCTACTGGTGGGCGCCGGCAGCGCTGATGCATCGGTTCGGGCGTTGGCAAGGCATGGACAGCGTGGCGGCAATGGAAGCCAATGGCCTGACCACCGCCC
>JAFADB010000081.1 GCA_023425225.1 Pseudomonadota bacterium | reverse complement strand
AGCGCCGCTTCTGGGAAGAGGACGAGGCGATCTACGGCGGCATCAGCTACACCGACCTGCCGATCACCCTGATCAGCTATCCCAGCACCGGCTACCACAGCCCCGGCAAGGGCGTGCTGCTGGGCGGTTACGTGTGGGGCCTGGAGGCCTACGAGTTCACCTCGATGACGCCGGCCGAGCGCGTGCGCAAGGCGGTGGAATACGGTGCGCAGCTGCACCCGCAGTACCCGCGCGAATTCGACAACGGCATCGCCGTGGGCTGGCACCGGGTGCCGTTCACCCACGGCTGCTTCGGCCAGTGGAACGAGCAGCTGCGCGCGCAGTACTACGACACCCTGTGCCAGATTGACGGCCGCATCGCGCTGGCCGGCGAGCACATTTCCTATATCCCGGCCTGGCAGGAGGGCGCGATCCTGTCCGCGCTCGATGTCGCCGGCCGTTTGCACCACAAGGTGATGGCGACCGGAGGCCGGGCATGAAGCGGATCCACGCGACCGGACTGGGCATGGGCGTGCTGGCGGCGGTGATCGGCCTGATGCTGCCGCCGGCATTGCCGCCGGCGCAGGCGCAGAGTTCCGACGCCACGCCGCTGTATCCGCAGGCCGCCTTCGCCGAGGTGTCCGGCGAGACGGTGTACGCGGCGATCTGCCAGGGCTGCCACATGCCCGGCGGCGAGGGCGCGCAGGGCGCCGGCGAGTATCCGGCGCTGGCGGGCAACCCCAAGCTGGCGGCATCGCCGTACGTGGCGATGATGGTGCTCGACGGCCGCGGCGGCATGCCCGGTTTCTCGCGCATGCTCAACGACCAGCAGGTGGCCGAGGTGGTGCACTACGTGCGCACCCACTTCGGCAACGACTACCCTGACCGCCTCAGCAGCCAGGACGTCCAGGCGCTCAGGCACTGAGGCCATCCACGACCTTTCCACCTTCCAAGGAGCGAACCATGATCCCCAAGACCCCCCTGCGCGCCGCCGCGATGCTCGCCCTGGCGCTGCCGGCGATGGCCAGCGCCGCCGACGTCGTGCGCCACGGCATTCCCGGCAGCGACTTCCCCATCGCCGCCGCGGTCGAGGTGCCGGCCGGCAAGACCACCGTCTATGTCAGCGGCAAGGTGCCGGGCGTGACCAACCCGGACGCGCCCAAGGGCTCACTGGAGGCCTATGGCGACACCAAGGCGCAGACCGTCAGCGTGCTCACCCAGATCAAGGAACAGCTGGAAGGAATCGGGCTGGGCATGAAGGACGTGGTGAAGATGCAGGTGTTCCTGGTCGGCGGCCCGGAGACCGACGGCAAGATGGATTTCGCCGGTTTCATGGAGGGCTACCGCCAGTTCTTCGGCAAGGAGGCCAACCAGCCCAACCTGCCGGCGCGTTCGGCCTTCCAGATCGCCGCGCTGGGCAACCCCAACTACCGCATCGAGATCGAAGTCGTCGCCGTGCGTCCCTGACGCGCAAAGCACGTACCGTCCAGCAGTCCGGAGTCCGTCATGAAGTCCTCCCTCTCACGCCGTTCGTTCCTTCGCGATTCGGTCCTGGTCGCCGGTGCCGCAGGCATCGGCATGCCGGCGCTGGCACGGGCCGATGCCGCACCGCCGGCGCTGGCCGCCGCCGGCATGCCGCTGGTGCAGATCGGCGCCAACGAGTATCCCGACGGCCCCTCGGCCGCCGCGCTCAAGGCCATCGTCGAGATCGCCCCGCAGGGCGGGCGCTACCTGTTCGAGTCGCAGCTGGAGCTGCTGGGCGAGCTGTCCCGGCAGCTGGGCGTGGGCATGAACCACATGATGCCTTACGCCGGTTCGACCGAGCCGCTGGACTACGCCATGCTCGCCTTCACCTCGCCGCAGAAGCCGCTGGTCACCGCCGACCCGACCTTCGAGTCCGGCTGGCGCGCGGCCGAGCGCAATGGCGCGCGCGTGATCAAGGTGCCGCTGCGCAAGGACTGGTCGCACGACGTCCAGGCGATGTGCGCGGCCGACGCCCAGGCCGGCGTGATCTACATCTGCAATCCCAACAATCCCACCGGCTCGGTGACCTCGCGCCAGGACATCGAGTACGCGCTGGCGCACAAGCCGGCCGGCAGCGTGCTGCTGGTCGACGAGGCCTACATCCACTTCTCCGACAGTGCCGCCAGCGTGGTGGACATGGTGGCGGCCGGCGAGGACGTGGTGGTGCTGCGCACGTTCTCCAAGCTGTACGGCATGGCCGGCATCCGCCTGGGCTACGCGGTGGCGCGCCCGGACCTGCTGGACAAGCTCAAGCACTACAGCATCAACAGCCTGCCCGTCACCGCGGTCGCCGCGGGATTGGCCAGCCTGCGCGACCCGCAGCTGGTGCCGGCCCGGCGCGCACGCAACACCGCGCTGCGCGAGGACGTCGTCGCCTGGCTCGCGGACCGCGGCTACAGCTGCAGCGCCTCGGAGAGCAACTGCTTCATGCTCGACGTGAAGCGGCCGGCGCAGGAGTTCATCGATGCCATGGCCACCTACGGGGTGATGGTCGGGCGCAGCTGGCCGGGCTTCCCGACCCAGTCGCGCATCACCATCGGCACCCCGGACGACATGGCGCGCTTCAAGCAGGCGTTCGCGCTGGTGGAGGCGGGCAAGCCGGGCCCGCTGCCGGTGCCCAAGCGGCAGCGTTTCGCCGAGCGCTACGTGCGCCAGACCGGCATCCAGCTGTCTTGATCCAGCCGCTTCGCCGCCGTGCGCGCGGCGAAGTAGCATGGGGGATGCGGCGATGTCCGCGCATCCCAGGTTTCCCATCCCCAAGTTCCAGGAGTCCGTCCGTGAAGTTGTCTTCCGTCTTGCTGGTCGTGTGTTTCGTGCTGTTCGCTCCCTCCGCCTGGGCTCGTACCTGCGCGGTCACGATCGACGGCAACGACCAGATGAAGTTCGACCAGTCCGAGATCAAGATCGCCGCCGACTGCACCGAGGTCAGCCTGACCCTCAAGCACACCGGCAAGATGGCGGCCAACGTGATGGGCCACAACTGGGTGCTGACCAAGACCGCCGATTTCACCCCGGTGGCCAACGCCGGCATGCGCGCTACGCTGGCCGACAGCTACCTGCCCAAGAACGATCCGCGGGTGATCGCCTTCACCAAGGTGATCGGCGGCGGCGAGTCCACAACCATCAAGTTCCCGACCAGCAAACTGGTCAAGGGTGGCGACTACACGTTCTTCTGCTCGTTTCCGGGCCACTGGGCGATGATGAAGGGCAAGTTCGTCTTCGGCTGAGGCCTGGCCGGACGCCCCTTTCCGCGCGCGGGAAGGGGCTTGACGTTCGGCGCCAGGGAGACCGCGGCGCCGCTCCATGGCGTAGGGAAGACTACGGACTGGCCGAAAGTTGACGACGCGCCTTCGCGGCCGTTTCAGTCGTCCATTCCCGGCGCCGTATCCGGGCTGCCGGCAGGGCGCACCAGCCCGCGTTGCATCGCCGTTGCCAGCGCCGCGTCGCGGCTGCCCGCATCGAGCTTGCGGTACAGGTTCTTCAGGTGGAACTTGACCGTGTTCTCCGACAGGTTGAGCTGCCGCGCGATGTGCTTGTTCGACGAGCCACGGGCCAGTTCCGCCAGCACTTCGAGCTCGCGGCCGCTGAACAGCTCGCTGGCCGCTTCCTCTTCGTGGCTGAGCTTGTCCAGCAGGGTCTGCAGGGTCAGTGCGCGCGTGGTGCCGGTGCCGATCTCGCTGTCGTGCTGTCGTGCCAGCCGCAGCATCGCCTTGGCCGGCATGCCGAGTTCGATCACCGCCTGCCAGGCGCGCGTGTGGGCGATGTAGTCCAGCGCCTGGCGCAGCCAGGGCAGGGCGGCCTCGATCTCGCCCCGCTGCTGCAGCGCCAGCGCGATGCGGGCCTGGGTCCTGGCCAGATGGTGGCGATTGCCGGCCGCGCCGCAGTGCTCTTCGATGGCGTGCAGTATCGCCAGCGCGGCGTGACTGCGTCCGGACAGGCTGTGCCAATGTGCCAGGGCGAACCCGAGTGCGGCCAGCTGGCCCCAGTTCTGCGGATGCGAGAGCGCGTGGTTGAAGGCGGCTTCGCCGCCGGCGCCGGCGACGAGCAGTTCGACGCCGAGGCCGGTCTGCTGCATGAGCACGGTCTCCAGGCGCCAGGCACAGGCCAGGTCGGCCAGGCGCGAGAGCCGCCGCCGCCGAGCGAGGTCGTCGATGCCGTCGAGCAGCGCCAGCGCATTGCGCCCGCTGCGGTCGCGCTGATGGGCCAGCGCCAGGGCGGTCTCGTAGCCGGCCACGAAGATGTCCAGCCAGCCATCGTGCTGCTCCATGTAGGCCAGGGCCGGCTCCAGCAGGTCAGCCGCCTCGTGGTAGCGGCCATGTTCGCACTGCAGCCGGGCCAGCAGGCAGGCGCACGCGGCCTGCAGCGTCTGCCCGGCATCCCCGTTCCGCTCGGCCGCCGCCTGCGCGCGCAGGTAGGCGGCCTCGGCCTCGTCGAGGCGACCGTGGTAGAAGAAGCTCTGCCCCAGCCGGAGCAACGCATGGGTGGCGCCCACCTCGCTGCCCGCCTGCTGCATCAGCCGCGCGCTGTCGCGGGCGAAGCGCTCGGCCTGCGCGAACTGGCCGCGCCCGAGTGCGGTGTTGGCGGCCACGCACAGCAGCGTGCCGCGTCCGAGGAAGTCCTCCTCGTCCAGCGCGTTGGCCTGCATGGCGATCTGGGTGATGCCCTGCGGATTGGCGCAGATCTCGTCGAGCTGGTCGCGCAGCAGCGCGATCAACACCGTGTAGTCGCGCTCGAACGGTGCGCGGACCTCGGCGGAGAAATTGCGGAAGCGTTCCAGCAAAGTCTGGGCGTGGCCGAACTCGCCCAGCTTCATGTGCAGGCAGGCCTGGGTCAGGTTCAGGGCCGGCATGTCGCGGATGCAGGCGTTGCCGAACAGCTGCAGCAGGGCGCGGATCTCGGCCGGACCATGTTCCAGCAGCAGTTGCCAGCCGCCGGCATCGGCGACATAGCCGGCGGCCTGCTCCACGTCGCCGCCGTGCAGGGCATGGCGCACCGCTTCCAGCAGCCTTCCCTGCGAGGCGAACCATTGCGCGGCGCGCAGGTGCATCGCAGCCGGCTGCCCCGGGGCGCTGCGTTCGAGCTGCAGCCGCAGGTATTCGGCGAACAGCGGGTGATAGCGGAACCAGTCGTGTTCGTTGTCGAGCGGGACTAGCAGGCCGTGGAAATGGTCCAGGCGTGCCAGCAGCGCGCCGCTGTCGTCCTGCTGGCGCACCGCGTCGGCCAGCGATGCGTTGAAGCTCCCCAGCAGAGAGGTATGCAGCAGGAATTCGCGCAGCGGCTGCGGCAGGTCGTTGACCACCTGTTCGGCCAGGTAGGCGGCGATGCCGGCCGAGCGGCCGGAGAAGTTCGCCACTTCCTCGCGCCGCTCCGGGTTGCCGTTCACCCACAGCGACGCCAAGTGCAGCGCCACCGCCCAGCCCTCGGTGCGCTGGCGCAACTGGCGCACGGCCTGCGCCGGCAGGCCCGGGCCGAGCAGGGCGCCGGTTTCCTCGTCATCCAGCGCCAGGTCGTGGGCCAGCAGCCGTTCCAGGTTGCCGTGCACCGCAAGGCGCGACAGCGGCAGCGAGGGGCGGCGCCGGGTCGCCAGCAGCAGGTGCAGGCGCGCGCCGGCATGTTCGACCAGCCGGGTCAGCAGTTCGTCGACGGCATGCCCGCGCACGCGGTCGTAGTCGTCGAGGATGACGACCAGCCGCCGCGGCGCGCTGCGGATGGTGGCGGCCAGCGCACTCAGGGCCAGCGGCAGGTCCACGTGCTGCCAGCGTTGCACCAGCGGCTGCAGTGCCGGGGCCGGTTCGGCGCCGGCATGGCCGAGCGCCTGCGCCAGGTAGGCGACGAAGCGGCCCGGATCGCTGTCGTCCTCGTCCAGCGACAGCCAGCCTGCGCCCACGTCGATGCGCTGGCGCAGGCGCTGGTACCACTGCGCCAGCAGCGTGGTCTTGCCGAATCCCGGTGGCGCCAGCATCACCGTCAGCGGCAGCTCCACCGCCCGGTCGAGCCGGTCCAGCAATGCATTGCGCGCGATGGCGGTGATGCGCTGGGGCGGGGGCTCGAGCTTGCTGCCGAGCATCCACTCGGTAGGCAGGCCATCGCGCGAGGGCGCTGAGGGACGTGGAGTGAGCAACGCGACGGGCTTGAGCATGGGTCGGGCACGATCACGGTTGGTCCGGCTTGGATGAAAACACCGGAAAGGGCGAACAGGTGGCCTGGCCCCGGTCTTCGCATCTGCGCTGACATCGGCTCAGGCCATCACCAAGGGTCCCCACCCTCGTCCGTCCGCTGGACGCTTGCCTCGAACTTATGACAGGAGTGTGTCGAAAGTAAAGGCTTCGTTAAGTTTCAAATGTTCCCATCCGTGTCCACGGCGGCCACCTAGCGGGCCTGTGCGGTCTCGCGCAGGGCCTGGCGCGCCGCCTCCAGGGTCTGTTCCACGACCTCGGAGGTATGCGCACTGGACACGAAACCGGCCTCGTAGGCCGAGGGTGCCAGGAACACCCCGCGCTCCAGCATTGCGTGGAAGAAGCGGTTGAAGGCGGGCACGTCGCAGGACGTGGCCTGGGCATAGGTTTCCACCCTCTGGTCGGTGAAGAACAGGCCGAACATGCCGCCGACCTGGTTGGTGGTCAGCGGCACCCCGGCCTGCCGTGCGGCATCCTCCAGCCCCTGGCACACCGCGGCGGCGGTGGCCGCCAGGCGCTGGTGGAAGCCCGGGGCCTGCACCAGCTCCAGCATGGCCAGGCCGGCAGCCATCGCCACCGGGTTCCCGCTCAGGGTGCCGGCCTGGTAGATCGGGCCGGCCGGGGCGATCTGCTGCATGAGCTCGCGGCGGCCGCCATAGGCGCCCACCGGCATGCCGCCGCCGATGATCTTGCCGAAGGTGGTCAGGTCCGGCGTGACTCCGTAATAGGCCTGCGCGCCGCCCAGCGCCACGCGGAAGCCGGTCATCACCTCGTCCAGGATCAGCAGCGCGCCGTGCTTCGTGCACAGCTCGCGCAGGTGCTGCAGGTAGCCCTCGCGCGGAGGGATGCAGTTGGCGTTGCCGACCACCGGCTCGACGATCACGCAGGCGATCTCGCCGCCGAGCTCGTCGAACAGCGCGCTGGCGGCCTCGAAATCGTTGTAGCTCAGCGTCGAGGTCAGCTCGCCCAGCGCAGCCGGCACTCCCGGAGAGGTCGGCACGCCCAGGGTCAGCATGCCGCTGCCGGCCTTGACCAGGAACGAGTCGCCGTGGCCGTGGTAGCAGCCCTCGAACTTGACGATGCGGCTGCGGCCGGTTGCCCCGCGCGCCAGGCGGATCGCCGACAGCGTGGCCTCGGTCCCGGAGTTGACCATGCGCACCATCTCGCACGAGGGCACCAGCCGGGTGATCGTCTCGGCCATGGTCACCTCGGCCGGGCAGGGCGCGCCGAACGACAGGCCGTCGCGCACCGCCCTCTCCACCGCCTCGCGCACCGCCGGATGGTTGTGGCCGGCGATCATCGGCCCCCAGGAGCCGACGTAGTCGATGTAGCGGTTGCCGTCCACGTCGTACAGGTAAGGACCGTCGGCCCGCTGGACGAAGAACGGTTCCCCCCCCACCGACTTGAACGCGCGCACCGGCGAGTTCACGCCGCCGGGGATCAGCGGCTGCGCGCGGGAGAACAGGTCGTGGGAGCGGGTGTGGTCCATGGGGGTGTTTCCTCGGGGAGCGGACGGCGGCGGTTGCCGGCGGGTCGCCCATTGTCGCGGCTGCCGGCAACGGGCGCCAACCGCGGCCCCGCACCCACCTACCCGGGGATGTCACACCCACCCTTCGATGTCGCTGCGCGACACAGGTCGCCTGCCTAGTATCAAGGCGGGACATCCAATGCCTGCAACGCCATCAGTTCATGAGCAACGCTCATTTGGATTTCGTCATGCCTGGCAGGAAGGTCTTGGCGGTGTCGGTGTCTAGACCCAGCGTGTCCCCGGAACGTCCGGGGCGTCATCACTTTCGGAGAGAGCATCTAGAATGAAGCGGATCTTGCACAAGAACGCATTGGCACTGGCACTCGCCCTTGCGGCGGGCAGTGTCTACGGCCAGTCCACGACTGGCAGCATCGTCGGCAGCGTTGCCGACGGTACCGGCAAGACCGTACTGGTGGAGAACAACAGCGGCTTCACCCGCGAAGTGCCGGTCGACAGCCGCGGCCGCTACTCCATCGGCAACCTGCCGCTGGGCACGTACAAGGTCACGGTGAAACAGGATGGCGCGGTCATCGAGACCCGCGAGAACGTGGGCATCACCGTGGGCGCCAATACGGACGTTTCCTTCGCCGGGCCTTCGGCCGAGGGCGTGCAGACGCTGGGCAGCGTCAACGTCACGGGATCGCAGATCTCTCCCATCGACGTGGCCAGCGTGGACACCCGCACCGTGGTGACCGCCGAGCAGCTGCAGCAGCTGCCGCTGGGACGCAGCGCCGAGGCCATCGCGCTGCTGGCGCCGGGCGTGGTGGTCAACAGCGGCGGCTACGACAACGGCCCGCTGGGTGGGTCGCTGCCCAGCTTCGGTGGTTCGGCGGCTTCGGAGAACGCGTACTACCTCAACGGCTTCAACACTACCAACACGCAGAACAGCCTCGGCGGCCTGACGCTGCCCTATGGCGCGATCGACCAGCAGGAAATCTTCACCGGCGGCTACGGCGCGCAGTACGGCCGTTCCAACGGCGGCGTGATCAACCAGATCGGCAAGCGCGGCAACAATGAATGGCACTTCGGCGCGGCGACCGTGTTCGAGCCCAGCGCGATGAAGGCGGACCAAAAGGACCTCTACTGGCGTCCGGACAGCCAGTCCTCCAGCGCCAACAACACTGCATACAGCTACGCCAGGGCGGCCAACGGCCTGTACCAGCCGCTGAGCGAGACCAAGGCCACCTCCAACACCTACAGCGCCTACATCGGCGGCCCGATCCTCAAGGACCGGCTGTTCTTCTTCGCGGCGGCGGAGAAGGTCGATTCCCACGGTACCCGCATCGGCACCAACCGCGATACCGACAACGGCAGCGTCGGTGGCCTGACCGACTACGATTACGAGCAGAAGCGCTGGTACGGCAAGCTGGACTGGTACATCACCGACAACCACCTGCTCGAGGTCACCAGTGCCGGCGACAAGTACAAGACCAAGGGCACGGTCTACGAGTACGACTACATCAACCGCGAGCGCGGGGGCTACTACACTGACGAGAACGTGAACAAGGCCGGTCCGAGCCTGTATTCGGCCAAGTACACCGGCTACTTCGGCGACAACATCACGGTCAGCGCGCTGTACGGCAAGATGAAGACGCCTGACGAGATCAGCTACTTCAACTACGACCCGGCCAACGGCCCGGTGATCGGCAACACCAGCCTGCAGAATCCGGCCTACAACGGTGGGACGCCGATCGAGGGCACGCAGAAGATCACCTCGATCACCGCCTCCGACCGCGAGTACGAGAAGGAGAACCTGCGCCTGAACCTCGAGTGGCGCATCGGCGACAACCATACCCTGAGCCTGGGTGTGGACAACCAGGATCTCAAGGCTACCAACATCGGCTCGGTGGCATCCGGCCCCGGCTATGCGTGGAACTACGGCAGGACCAACGATCCCTACGGCACCGCTCCGGGCGCGAATGGCCTGATCAGCCAGTCGGCCAACGAGGCCGGCGGCAAGGGTGCGCCCAGCCCCGGCCTGGTCGATCCGGTCTATGGCGCATCCGGCTACTACGTCACCAAGGACACCACCAGCGGCCTGAATTCCTACGACGCCAAGCAGAAGGCGTACTACATCGAGGACAAGTGGCAGGTCACCGACAACCTGCTGCTGAGCCTGGGCGTGCGCAAGGACGAATTCACCAACTACGTGCCGATCAGCCACGTGCCGTACATCGACGTGGACGCATGGTCGCCGCGCATCGGCTTCAGCTGGGACGTGAACGGTGATTCCAGCTTCAAGGTATTCGGCAACGTCGGCCGCTACTACCTGGGCCTGCCGCTGTCGGCGGTGGGACTGTTCACCGCTTCGGTGTCCAAGACCGAGTACTTCACCTACAGCGGCATCAATCCCGACGGTACGCCGATCATCTCGACCTCGCTGGGCCCGGCCGTGTCGGCCAACTCCCGCTTCGGCCGCGCTTCGGACCCGAATGCCGCCGTGGTCAAGGACATCAAGGGCGAGAACCAGGACGAGGTCATCCTCGGCTTCACCAAGCAGTTGGACATCGGCTGGGTGTACGGCGTACGCGCCACCTATCGCCGCCTCAACGACGCGATCGACGACCAGAACTTCGACACCGACAACCGCGGCCTGGTTAATTCCGCCGCCGCCCAGGGCGTGGATATCGACTGGACCCGCACCGCCGGCGCGGAACTGGTCAATCCCGGCAAGACCAATGTCTGGAATGTGTACGACACCAGCGGCAACCTGCGCCAGGTGACGGTGACGCGCGAGGCGGCGGGTTTCCCGAAGCTCAAGCGTGACTATTCGGCGGTCGAGTTCAACCTGGAGCGTCCGTTCGACGGCAAGTGGTACGCCAAGGCGAACTACGTGTGGTCGCACAGCTACGGCACCACGGAGGGACAGCTGCGTTCGGACCTGTGGCGTACCGGCGGCGCGCTGGGCAGCTACCAGGGACAGGCGGCGGTGTCGACCACGCAGAGCTGGGACCACTCGGCGCTGATGGAACACGTCAATGGCGACCAGTCCAATGACCATCGCCATCAGATCAAGGTGTTCGGCTATTACCAGTTGACCAGCGAGCTGGGCATCTCCGGCAACCTGAGCATGGTGTCCGGTGGGCCGAAGCACTGCCTGGGCAACTACTACGGTACCGAGTACAGCGGCAGCGACCCGGCCGGCTACGGCGGCAGCGCGATCACCGGCGGTCCCTACCACTTCTGCTACGACCCGGAGACCAACACGGGCTCTCCGTCGCCTCCCGGGTCGCATGGCCGTCTGCCGTGGATCAACCAGCTGGATCTGGGCCTGACCTTCAAGCCCGACTTCGCCGACGGCAAGCTGGCGTTGAACCTCAACATCTTCAACGTGCTCAATGCGCAGAAGCCGACCAACCTGTACCCGTTCTCGCAGCTGCCCGACGGCACGTTGAATCCGCTGTACGGCCAGCCGGTGGCCTACCAGACGCCGCGCTATGCACGCGTAACGGTCAGCTACGATTTCTGACGAAGCTCCAATCCGGCCCTCCATACGGCGGGCCGGTACCATCACGGGCGCGGGCGCTGGCTGGCAAGCCATCGCCTGCGCCTTTCCGTAGAAGGGATCCCATTGATGTCGAACAGTTGCATCCGGTTGTTGGCGCTGTCCACGGTGCTGGCGATGGCTGGCCCGCTGCAGGCCGCCGATACGTCGAAAGCGGCCCGCGCGCTGCATGAGCGTTTTCCCGTGCTCGATACTCACCTCGATACCCCGGCCAACCTCAGCCGACCGGGCTGGAACATCCTCGACCACCACCATT
>JAFADB010000069.1 GCA_023425225.1 Pseudomonadota bacterium | reverse complement strand
GGCCGATGGCGTGCTCACCGAGATCGGCGTGCGTGAGGGCGAGCTGGCCACCGCCGGCACGCTGATGTTCCGCATCAACGGCAACGCCGGCATCTGGCTGGAGGCCGCGTTGCCGCAGGCCGACAGTGCCGGCATCGGCCCCGGCAGCGTCGCCCGCGTGCGCGTTGACGCGTGGCCGGGCGAGGTGTTCGACGGCCGCGTGCAGGCGCTGCTGCCGCAGGTGGACGCGACCACCCGCAGCCGGCGCGCGCGCATCGTCCTCGACAACGCCGACGGCCGGTTGGCGGCGGGCATGTTCGCCGAGGTCGAGCTGGAGGCGACGCCCGTCGCGGCGCAGCTGCTGGTGCCGTCGGAGGCGCTGATCGAGGGGCAGGGACCGGCGCGGGTGATCGTGGCCGATGGCGAAGGCCGGTTCCGGCCGGTCGCGGTGCGCGCCGGGCGCAGCGGCGGCGGGGAGACCGAGATCCTCGCCGGCCTGCGCGAAGGCGAACAGGTGGTGGCCTCGGGCCAGTTCCTGATCGACTCGGAGGCGAGCCTGTCCGGTGCGCTGGAGCGGCTGGGTGCGGCAGGCGACGACGCGGTCGCGGACGGTGCGAGCGCGGACGGTACGACCGATGCCGGTACCGCGCAGGACATGCCGCAAGCGCATCGGCACGACCACGGGCACGCGCCCGCAGCCGAGCCGGCACCGGCCGGACATGACGAGCATGCCGCGCATGCGCACGCGGCCGATGCCACCACAACGGAGCCGCAACCATGATCGCCGCCATCATCCGCGCCTGCATCGGCCATCGCCGCTGGGTGCTGCTGGCGGCGCTGGCGCTGGCCGTTGCCGGCGTCTGGTCGCTGCTGCGCACCCCGCTGGACGCGCTGCCGGACCTGTCCGACACCCAGGTGATCGTCCGCACCGAGTGGCCCGGGCAGACTCCGCGCATCGTCGAGGACCAGGTCACCTATCCGCTCACCACCACCATGCTGTCGGTGCCCGGGGTGAAGGCGGTGCGCGGCTATTCGTTCTTCGGCGACTCGTTCGTCTACGTGCTGTTCGACGACGACACCGACCTGTACTGGGCGCGCTCGCGCGTGCTCGAGTACCTGGGCCAGGTGCGCGAGCGCCTGCCGGCGCAGGTCAATCCCTCGCTGGGGCCGGACGCCACCGGGCTGGGCTGGATCTACGAATACGCGCTGGTGGATCGCAGCGGCCGCCACGACCTGGGGCAGCTGCGCGCGCTGCAGGACTGGTTCCTGCGCTACGCGCTCAAGACCGTGCCGGACGTGGCCGAGGTCGCCAGCATCGGCGGCATGGTCGCGGCCTGGCAGGTGGAGGCCGACCCGCAGGCGCTGGCCGCGCGCGGCATCACCGTGGAGCGGCTGGCCGAGGCGGTCCGCGATGCCAACGGTGCCACCGGTGGCTCGGTGATCGAGCAGGGCGAGGCCGAGGTGATGGTGCGCAGCGAAGGCTACCTGCGCACGCGCGAGGACTTCGAGCAGGTGCCGGTGGCCAGCGGCGCGGACGGCGTGCCGGTGCTGCTGCGCGACATCGCCACGGTGCGGCGCGGGCCGGCGATGCGGCGCGGCATCGCCGAGCTCGACGGCCAGGGCGAGGTGGCCGGCGGCGTGGTGGTGCTGCGCTCGGGCAAGAACGCGCTGGCGACGATCGATGCGCTCAAGGCGCGGCTGGCCGAGCTGCGCGCCAGCCTGCCGGACGGGGTCGAGATCGTCCCGGTGTACGACCGCTCCGGGCTGATCCGCGAGGCGGTGCGGCACCTGTCCGGCAAGCTGGTCGAGGAGTTCGTGGTGGTGATGCTGGTGTGTGCGCTGTTCCTGTGGCACGTGCGCTCGGCGCTGGTGGCGGTGGTCACGCTGCCGCTCGGCGTGCTGGCCGCCTTCATCGTCATGCACCTGCAGGGCATCAGCGCCAACCTGCTGTCGCTGGGCGGCATCGCCATCGCCATCGGCGCGATGGTGGATGCGGCGGTGGTGCTGATCGAGAACGCGCACAAGCACCTGGAGCACTACCGCGAGCGCCATGGCGCCGATGCGCAGGGCGCGCGGCGCTGGAAGCTGATGGCCGACGCCGCCACCGAGGTCGGGCCGGCGCTGTTCATCAGCCTGCTGGTGATCGCGCTGTCGTTCGTGCCGGTGTTCGCGCTGCAGGAACAGGAAGGGCGGCTGTTCGCGCCGCTGGCCTTCACCAAGACCTACGCGATGGCGGCCGCGGCGATCCTGTCGATCACCCTGGTGCCGGTGCTGATGGGCTACCTGATCCGCGGCCGCATCCGTCCGGAGTGCGACAACCCGCTCAACCGCCTGCTGATCGCCGCCTACCGGCCGCTGCTGGAATGGGTGCTGCGGCATCCGCGCGGCACGCTGCTGGCAGCGGCCGCGGCGCTGCTGCTCGGCGCGATCCCGCTGTCGCGGCTGGGCAGCGAGTTCATGCCGGCGATGGACGAGGGCACGCTGCTGTACATGCCCACCGCGCTGCCGGGACTGTCGGCGGGCAAGGCGGCGCAGCTGCTGCAGCAGACCGACCGCATGATCATGAGCGTGCCGGAGGTGGCGCACGTGTTCGGCAAGGCCGGGCGTGCCGAGACCGCCACCGACCCGGCGCCGCTGGAGATGTTCGAGACCACCGTGGCCTTCAAGCCGCGCGCGCAATGGCGCCCGGGCATGACCCCGCGCAAGCTGCGCGAGGAGCTGGACCGCGCGGTGCAGGTGCCGGGCCTGACCAACCTGTGGGTGCCGCCGATCCGCAACCGCATCGACATGCTCGCCACCGGCATCAAGAGCCCGATCGGCATCAAGGTCTCCGGGCCGGACGTGGCCGAACTGGCGCGGCTGGGCGAGCAGGTCGAGCGGGTGGCACGCGGCGTGCCCGGGGTGAGTTCGGCGGTGGCCGAGCGCATCGCCGGTGGCCGCTACCTGGACGTGCGCATCCGCCCGCAGGCCGCCGCCCGCTACGGCCTCACCCAGGCCGGGCTGCAGCAGCTGATCGATACCGTGGTCGGCGGTACCCCGATCGCCCAGACCATCGAGGGCCGCGAGCGCTACCCGGTAGTGCTGCGCTACCCGCGCGCGCAACGCGACTCGGCGCAGGCGCTGCAGTCGCTGCCGCTGGTGGCGCCGGACGGGGCGTTGCTGACCTTGGGGCAGGTGGCCGACATCGCCTACACCGAGGGCCCGCCGATGCTGCGCAGCGACGACGCCCAGCTCGGCAACTACGTCTACGTCGACGTGGACGGGCGCGACCTGGGCTCTGTGGTGGCGGACCTGCAGGCGGCGGTCGCGCGGCAGGTGCGGCTGCCGGCCGGCTACAGCCTGGGCTGGTCGGGCCAGTACGAGTACCTGCAGCGCGCCGGCGAGCGCCTGCGCCTGGTGGTGCCGCTGACCCTGGCGATCATCTTCGTGCTGATCTGGGTGGTGTTCCGGCGCGCCTCCGAGGCGGGGCTGATCATGCTCAGCGTGCCGCTGTCGCTGCTGGGCGGGCTGTGGCTGGTGTGGGGGCTGGGTCACGCGGTCTCGGTGGCCACGCTGATCGGCTTCATCGCCCTGGCCGGGGTGGCGGCCGAGTTCGGCGTGATCATGCTGCTGTACCTGCGCCATGCCTGGGATGCGCGGCTGGCGGCCGATCCGGGTGCCGGCGAGGACGCGCTGGATGCGGCCATCCGCGAAGGCGCGGTGCAGCGCGTGCGCCCCAAGGCGATGACCGTGGCGACGATCCTGGCCGGCCTGCTGCCGATGCTGTTCGGCGATGGCGCCGGCGCCGAGGTGATGCAGCGCATCGCCGCGCCGATGGTCGGCGGCATGCTCAGCGCGCCGCTGCTATCGATGCTGGTGATTCCGGCGGCGTACAAGCTGCTGCGCGGGCGGTCGTTGCGGCGGCGGACGCGGGGATGAAGGCTGGCCGCGGTGGCGCTCGGGGGCGTGCCGCGGCAAGCCGGATGATCGTGGGAGCGGTGTCACCGCGATGGGGATTTGCCAGTGAAGTCCCATCGCGGCTGGCGCCGCTCCTGCGGTGAACCTGATCTCCATCTGTCGCATCCGGCTCCTTCGAAGCTTCCTGGCTCTTCTTGCGGGAGCAAAGGCTTCCGTCCGCTGACGCGGCCGGGTTCATTTCTTTTGGATAAGCGCCAAAAGAAACGGAACCAAAGAAAAACGCTTTTCCTGCAAGATCAAGAGCCTTCGCCTGATGGGCTATCGGGATTTTCCGACTCGCCCTCCATGGCTCGGTCGGAAAACGCCGCCCATCCATGGGCGGCGCCCTCCGGGTCTGGGGAGGTTCTCGTCGCTCACGCTTGGCAGCAACAGCAGCAAAGCAGCAAAGCAGCAAAAGCTAACGACGCTGTAATGCTGGCCCAGCTCCGCTGTTGCCCCCTCCCTTGCGAAGCAGGGGAGGGTTGGGGAGGGGTGCCGTTGCTGTTGCGGTCATCGTGGTGGTGAACGCTTGCCGCCATGCCGGCTGACAGGCAGGCAGGGGGCGGGCAGAATCGGGGCATGCGCCCGTATCTCGCCTGCCTGATCCTGTTGCTGCCGTTGTCGTCACCGGCGTCACCGGCGGCGACGCCGCCGTCCACCACCGACACCGCGCAGGTGCAGTGGCCATCCACCGGCGATGCCTGGATCGACCGCCAGCTGGCGGACATCGACGTCTACGCGCGCCGCTACCCGGACAGCTTCCTCGACGAGCTGGCGCGCTATGCCAACGTCCGCCGCGGCTACGTGCAGGCGCTGCTGGAGCAGCAGCACTGGCGGCCGGGCGACATCTACTTCGCCTGCGCCTGGACGTTCGCCATGAACCTGTCCTGCCGCGAAGCGGTGCGTGCCTGGAGCCAGGACCACCAGGATGGCTGGAAAGGCGTGGTCGAACGCCTGCCGATCGCACCGAACAACCTGCACTACCGCGCGGTGCGCCAGGCCATCGTCGCCAGCTACGACCGCTGGGACCGGCCGATCGAACTCGACGCGACGCTGCAGCGACAGCTCGGCGACCGCGTACGGCGGCTGGAGCGCGCGCGCGACGCGGCGCAGGCTGCCGAAGCGGCGGACAAGGCGCGGCTCTGAGCCTCTTCGACACCGGGTGCCTGGAACACAAGGCTCTCGGCATGTTCGGGCATCCTCGGAATCCGCACCGAGGCTTGCGCGCCGGACCTCACGTTTCGTCATCCCCGCGCAAGCGGGAAACGCCTTCCAGCAGCCGAATGGCTGATCATCCAAGGACGTTCGTGCAGATCGGGACAACGTCCATGGGCTCGCGCTTGCGCGGGAGCAACGAAGTAGTCCGTGCACGCGGGCACCCAATGTCTTTGCCCTAGAAGATGAGCCGGCGGGAGTGTTCGCATCCGATTGATTGGGCGGCACAAGTCACCTGGTCTCCGCCTGCGCGGGGACGACGAGTTCGTTTTCATGGGGCATGCGCTGCGTCACTTCGGCCGGCAGTGACCCGGTATTTTTCCGGACAGCCGTGCGCGAAAGCTGGAACCCCGCGACTTCCACCATGCACGCCATGGCGGCCCGCGCTGCACCGCGTCTCGCCGCGATGCACGCATCGGGCGAGAATGCGCGCTCGCCGGGGTCCCCCGGTCTCCTTCGCCGCCTTGACTTGAGATGTCCCGATGAACGATGCCGCCCACGTCTCGCCCGACCACATCCGCAGCCTGTTCGCGCAGGCGATGTCGGAGATGTACCGCAGCGAGGTGCCGCTGTACGGCACGCTGATGGAGCTGGTGTCGCAGGTCAATGCCGATACCCTGGCCGCCGATCCGGCGCTGGCCGCGCAACTGCGGCGCAGCGACGATCTGCAGCGGCTGGATCTGGAGCGCCACGGCGCCATCCGCGTCGGCAGCGCGCGCGAACTGGCCACGCTGCGGCGCATGTTCGCGGTGATGGGCATGCAGCCGGTGGGCTACTACGACCTGTCGGTGGCGGGGGTGCCGGTGCATTCCACCGCGTTCCGTCCGGTCGAGGCGCAGGCGCTGGCGCGCAATCCGTTCCGCGTGTTCACCTCGCTGCTGCGGCTGGACCTGATCGAGGACGAGGCGCTGCGCGCGCAGGCGACGGCGATCCTGGCGCGACGCGACATCTTCACCGCCGGCGCGCTGGAACTCATAGAGCGCTGCGAGCGGGCCGGCGGCCTGGACGACGCCGAGGCCCGGCGCTTCGTCGCCGAGGCGCTGGAGACGTTCCGCTGGCACCGCCAGGCCACGGTGTCGTTGGCGACCTACCGCGCCTTGAGCGACGCGCACCGGCTGATCGCCGACGTGGTCTGCTTCCGCGGCCCGCACATCAACCACCTCACCCCGCGCACGCTCGACATCGATGCCGCACAGGCGCAGATGCAGCGCCGCGGCATCGACGCCAAGGCGGTGATCGAGGGCCCGCCGCGGCGGCGCTGCCCGATCCTGCTGCGGCAGACCAGCTTCAAGGCGCTGCAGGAGCCGGTACTGTTCCCAGACGACGCCGGCGCGCAGGCCGGCACCCATACCGCGCGCTTCGGCGAGATCGAGCAGCGCGGCCTGGCGCTCACGCCCAAGGGCCGCGCGCTGTACGACGCGCTGCTGGACCAGGTGCGCGAAGGCCAGGGCAGCACCGGCGGCGACTACGTGCAGCGCCTGCAAGCGGCCTTCGCCGCGTTCCCCGACGACCACGACACCCTGCGCCGGGAGCAACTGGGCTACTTCCGCTACGCCGCCACCGCCGCCGGGCGCGCCGATCCGCAGGCGCTGCGCACGCGGCCGCTGGAGGAGCTGCTGGCCCACGGCCTGGCCAGCGCCGACCCGATCGTCTACGAGGATTTCCTGCCGGTCAGCGCGGCAGGCATCTTCCAGTCCAACCTCGGCGGCGGCGAGCAGGGCGCATATGCGGCCCGCGCCAACCGCGATGCGTTCGAGCAGGCGCTGGGCGCGCCGGTGGCCGATCCGTTCGCGCTGTACGCGCAACTGCAGGAGGACTCCCTGCAGCGCCTGCGTACCGGGGAATGAGGCAGGCGGGCCATCCCCATGGGCGCGGGGGGCGGTTAGCTAGAATGGCGCGGTGATCCTGTCTGCGCCCCGGACGCGCCTGATGCAGCGGCTCGCCGTATTGGCGGTGCTGCTGACGCTGTGCGCGCCGCTGCCGAGTCGCTGGGTACAGGCCCACGGCCCGCTGTCCGTCCCGGCCGGCCCAGCCACCGCCGTCGGGCGCACGGCTTCCGCGGCGGTCGACGCCGCCATGCCGGGCCACGACCACGCCCATAGGACCATGCCCGGGAATGCCGGCGCGGTTCCCGCGGCGGCCGGGGCGATGCACCGTCACGCCGGTGGCGCGGCGCTTCCTGCCGCTGCCGACGACATCGACATGCCGGCCGCGCACCACAGCCAGGGGCAGGGCGGGAACGGCCATGCCGCGCACGGCGAGGCCTGCGACTACTGCGTGCTCGCCGCGCGCCTGCTGCCGGCCCTGGCCGTCGCCTGGCTGTTGCTGCCGCCGTTGCACCCGCCGCTGCCCTTGGTGCGGCGGCTGCTGCCGGTCTTCGCTCCCGTCCTGCGGCGCGCGCACGCGCCCCGCGGCCCGCCGCTGGCGGCCTGATCCACGCCCTTGCGTTGTTCCTGCGCGCGATGCCGTCTGCGGCGTCACGTGCGTGCGTGTTTCTTCAGGAGTTCCAGCATGCGATCCCTTTCCCCGTCGCCCCTGTGGGCGGCACTGTCGTGCTGTCTGTGCCAGACCGCGTTTCCCGCCCTGGCCGCGCAGGCCGACGTTGCCGACGACAAGACCCGCAGCCTCGACGCCATCGTCGTCACCGCCACCCGTCCGTCCTCGCCGTTGACCTGGACCACCGATCCCAAGCTGCCGCGGCAGCCGGTGCCGGCCAGCGACGGCGCCGACTACCTCAAGACCGTGCCCGGCTTCGCCGTGCTGCGCCAGGGCGGCAGCAACGGCGATC
>JAFADB010000347.1 GCA_023425225.1 Pseudomonadota bacterium | reverse complement strand
CGGCGAGTCCTCGCGCACCGGCGGGCTGGCGGCGGTGCTGGCCGAAGCCGGCGCGCGCGGCATCGGCGACGTCTACCGCAACCGCATCTCGCGCTGGCGCGATCCGGCCGCGGCGGTGCCCGGGTCGCACGAGCCGGACAGCTTCTACAGTCTGGCCGACCCGCTGCACGGCGCCGGCACCCCGGCCGACGCGATGATGCTGGCCGACTTCGTCGCCTACCTGCCCGACGACCTGCTGTGCAAGGTCGACCGCACCAGCATGGCGGTGGGCCTGGAGGCGCGCGCGCCGCTGCTGGACTGGCGGGTGGCCGAGTTCGCCTGGTCGCTGCCGATGTCGATGAAGCTGCGCGACGGCACCAGCAAGCACCTGCCCAAGCGCGTGCTGCGCCGCTACCTGCCCGAACCGATGGTCTACCGCGGCAAGCGCGGCTTCGGCGCGCCGGTCGGCGAATGGCTCAGGGGCGAGCTGCACGGCTGGGCCGGCGATCTGCTCGATCCGGCGCGGCTGGCGCGCGAGGGCGTGTTCGACGTGGCGGTGGTGCGCGGCATCTGGGAGGCCTTCGGCCGCGGCCAGCGCAAGTGGCATACGCACCTGTGGAACGTGCTGATGTTCCAGGCCTGGCAGGCGCACTGGCGGCGCGCCCGCGGCGGCGACGGCACGTCCTGACGCGGCTTTCACTCCGGCATGCGGCCGGCGGGATTATTTTCGACGGGTCTTCGGCAAAGGAGTTCTCCCATGAGTGGATACAAGGTGGCGGTGCTGGTCGGCAGCCTGCGCAAGGGTTCGTTCAACCGCAGGCTGGCGCACGCCCTGGAGAAGCTGGCCGGCGACAAGGCCAGCTTCCAGTACCTGGAGATCGGCGACATCCCGCTGTACAACCAGGACAACGACGGCGACTTCCCGGCGCAGGGCACGCGGCTGAAGCAGCAGGTCCGCGCCGCCGACGCGGTGCTGTTCGTCACCCCCGAGTACAACCGCTCGGTCCCGGGCGTGCTCAAGAACGCCATCGACACGGCCTCGCGCCCCTATGGCGACAGCGCCTTCGCCGGCAAGCCGGCGGCGGTGATCGGCGCCTCGATCGGCGCCATCGGCACCGCGCTGGCGCAGCAGCACCTGCGCAACGTGCTGTCGTACCTGGACATGGCGGTGCTGCCGAACCCGGAGGCGTTCCTCCACTACACCGACGGCCTGGTCGCCGACGATGGCAGCATCACCAACGACGGCACGCGCAAGTTCCTGCAGGGCTTCGTCGATGCGTTCATCGTCTGGATCGGCAAGCAGAAGGGCTGAGGCCACGCCTTGCGGCGTCTTTGCGCTGTCCGGTGATCCTGTGGTTGCCTGCCGGCTTTCCTGATCCGCCGGGCAGGGCGCCGCGCTACTCATGTGGCCGAGCAAGATCGGCTTCACGGAAGGGAAAGCGATACCCGGCGCCGATCAGGTACCGGCAGGCCGCAACAACCACCTCGCTTGTGGGAGTGGCATCGGCCGCGATGGGGATCTCCCGGTAACGCCCCATCGCGGCCGATGCCGCTCCCATGCGTCTTTCCTGCGCGAAAGCCCTTCCGGTTGATGTCATGGATTCAAGGGCGTCGGGACAATCGCCGGATCTGAGATCCAGCCGGCGCAGACTGCCGCCGTGCACCGGCTGTGCACGGCTTATCCACAGAGTTGTGCATCGCCGCGCCGGCCGCTGCCGACTATGCTTCCTGCCCCCGTCCCGCCGCATCGAGTACGCATCACCATGTCCGCCCGTCCCGCCCCCCGAAGCAACCGCCGCGATCGCGATGGCGACCGCAGCGAGCAGCGCATCGACCAGTTGCGCGTGCCGCCGCATTCGGTGGAGGCCGAGCAGGCGGTGCTCGGCGGGCTGATGCTGGCGCCCGACGCCTACGACAAGGTCAACGACCAGCTCACCGAGAACGACTTCTACCGCCGCGACCACCGGCTGATCTACCGCGCCATCCGCGAACTGGCCGAGAAGGACCGCCCGTTCGACGCGGTCACCCTGGGCGAGTGGTTCGAGTCGCAGGGCAAGCTGGAGCAGGTCGGCGACGGTGCCTACCTGGTCGAGCTGGCCAGCACCACGCCGTCGGCGGCCAACATCGCCGCCTATGCCGAGATCGTGCGCGACAAGGCGGTGCTGCGGCAGCTGATCGAGGTCGGCACCAACATCGTCAACGACGGCTTCCAGCCGGAGGGACGCGACAGCGCCGAGCTGCTGTCCAGCGCCGAGCAGCAGGTGTTCAAGATCGCCGAGGCGGGCGCCCGCGGGCGCGCCGACTTCGTCGGCATGAACAATGCGCTCAAGGATGCGTTCGAGGTGCTGCAGAGCCGCTTCGAGAACGGCGGCAGCGTCACCGGGCTGCCGACCGGCTACACCGAGTTCGACAACATGACCGCCGGCCTGCAGCCCACCGACCTGGTGATCCTGGCCGCGCGCCCGGCGATGGGCAAGACCACCTTCGCGCTGAACATCGCCGAGTACGCGGCGATCAAGTCGAAGAAGGCGGTGGCGGTGTTCTCGATGGAAATGTCGGCCTCGCAGCTGGCCATGCGCCTGATCTCCTCCAACGGCCGCATCAACGCCACCCGCCTGCGCACCGGCCAGCTCGAGGACGAGGACTGGAGCCGCGTCACCGGCGCCATTTCCATGCTCAAGCAGACCAAGATCTTCATCGACGATACCCCGGGCCTGTCGCCGGACGTGCTGCGCTCCAAGGCGCGCCGGCTCAAGCGCGAGCACGACCTGGGGCTGATCGTGATCGACTACCTGCAGCTGATGGCGGTGCCCGGCAACAGCGAGAACCGCGCCACCGAGATCTCCGAGATCAGCCGCTCGCTCAAGGGCCTGGCCAAGGAGCTGGGCGTGCCGGTGATCGCGCTGTCCCAGCTCAACCGCTCGCTGGAGACGCGCACCGACAAGCGCCCGGTGATGGCCGACCTGCGCGAATCCGGCGCCATCGAGCAGGACGCGGACATGATCGTGTTCATCTACCGCGACGACTACTACAACAAGGAAAACTCGCCGGACAAGGGCCTGGCCGAGATCATCATCGGCAAGCAGCGCTCCGGCCCGACCGGCTCGATCAAGCTCAAGTTCTTCGGCGAGTACACCCGCTTCGACAACCTGGCGCACGATTCGATCGGCAGCTTCGAGTAGCGGCCGCGCGCTCATCTGTTCTTTTCGGGCGCGATGGCAGGCTGTCGGTCTTCCTCGTACTTTTCGTCGCTCCGCACGCGATTTGAGCCAGTCGCTGAAACACTTCGTCGTTCCCGCGAAAGCGGGAACCCAGTGCCTCACACCGGAAGGCCGGGAGTCGCCGGATCCCCGCCTGACCAGCCATTCGGCTGCGAAAAGCCGCGGGAACGACGACCCAGATCGGAAGATCGCGCCAAGATGATTCCCTGCCGATGACCCACGCCCTCGTCTGGTTCCGGCGCGATCTGCGCCTGAACGACAACCCGGCCCTGCAGGCCGCGCTGGCTGCCGGCCACGTGCCGGTACCGGTGTACATCCACGCGCCCGGGGAAGAGGGCGACTGGGCCCCCGGCGCCGCTTCGCGGGCCTGGCTGCGTCGCTCCCTGCTGGCGCTGGATGACGCGCTGCGGCAGCGCGGATCGCGGTTGCGGGTGCTGCGCGGGCCGAGCGCGCAGCGCCTGCACGAGCTGGTCGCCGCCAGCGGCGCGGTGGCGGTGTACTGGAACCGCGACTACACGCCGGCCGCGCAGGCGCGCGATGCCGGCATCAAGCGTTCGCTGCGCGAGGCCGGGGTGGAGGCACGCAGCTTCAATGGCTCGCTGCTGCTGGAGCCGTGGGCGCTGGCGACCGGGCAAGGCACGCCGTACAAGGTGTTCACCCCGTTCTGGCGCAAGGCGCTCGCGTGCCTGTCGCTGCCGCCGCCGCTGCCTGCGCCGGCGTCATTGCCGTCGCCGCCGGCGATGCCGCAGGGCGAGGAGATTGCCGCGCTCGGGCTGCAGCCGAGCCCGGCATGGGACTCGGGCTTCTGGGAACGCTGGCAGCCGGGCGAGGCCGGCGCGCAGGAGGCGCTGCAGGTGTTCGCCGAAGGCGCGCTGCAGGGCTACCGGCAGCAGCGCGACCGCCCCGACCGCATCGGCACCTCGCAGCTGTCGCCGCACCTGCATTTCGGCGAGATCGCGCCGTGGCGGATCGTGGCCGAGCTGCAGCGCCACCGCCGCGCCGCCAATGCCGCCGACATCGACGGCTATGTGCGCGAACTGGGCTGGCGCGAGTTCGCGCACCACCTGCTGTACCACTTCCCGCACACCGCCGGGCGCAATCTCGATACGCGTTTCGACCGCTTCGACTGGGCCGCGGCGGACCCGCGGCAGCTCGATGCCTGGCGCCATGGCCGTACCGGCGTGCCGATCGTCGATGCCGGCATGCGCGAGCTGTGGCACACCGGCTTCATGCACAACCGCGTGCGCATGATCGTGGCCAGCTTCCTGTGCAAGCACCTGCGCATGCACTGGCTGCACGGCGCACGCTGGTTCTGGGACACGCTGGTCGATGCCGACCTGGCCAACAACACGCTGGGCTGGCAATGGGTGGCCGGCACCGGGGCGGATGCGGCGCCGTACTTCCGCGTGTTCAATCCGGTGACGCAGGCGCAGAAGTTCGATCCGCAGGCGCACTACATCGGCCGCTGGGTGCCGGAGCTGGCGTCGCTGCCGCCCAAGGCGCGCTTCGCCCCGTGGCAATTTCCGCAGCACGCGGCGCAGGTGGCTGCCGCCGGTTATCCGCTGCAGCCCGTCGTCGATCTGGCCGAAGGCAGGGAACGGGCATTGGCCGCATACCGGCAGCTGGGTGCGCAGGCTCATCCTGAATAGGGACTGGCCGGGTCCGCCACCATTCATCGCTTCATCATGCCGGGATCGCGTCGCGGCGTTTATCCTCTGCCCCCAATCCGCCACCCTTCCCGGCGATCTCAAGGAGAGCAGACCATGTCACCCACCGCAATCAAGGCAACCACTCTCGCACTGGCCAGCGCCCTGGTGCTCTCTGCCTGCGCCACCGGCGGCTCGTACGTGCAGCAGGACCAGTACGGCAACCCGACCCAGCAGCAGAACCGCACCGGTCGCGGCGCGCTGATCGGCACCGCCATCGGCGTGGCCGCCGGCCTGCTCAGCGGCGACAGCGCCACCGAGCGTCGCCAGCACGCGATGGTTGGCGCCGGCATCGGCGCGCTGTCGGGCGCGGCGATCGGCAACTACCAGGACCGCCAGGAACGCGCGCTGCGCGAGCGCACCGCCAACACCGGCATCGACGTGCAGCGCCAGGGCGACAACATCACCC
>JAFADB010000232.1 GCA_023425225.1 Pseudomonadota bacterium | reverse complement strand
TTCACCCGGGCGCTGCGGTTGAAGGACACCCCGTCCCAGGCCGCGCCGGAGACGTCGTTGTGCTCGAAGGTCAGGTCCTGGCTGTCGCGTTCGCTGAGCAGGCAGGCGCTGCGGCACTGGCTGGCCTGCAGGCCGGACAGGCGGATGTCGCGGCCGCTGCGGATCACCACGGCGCTGTTGCTCAGATAGGGCCGTTCGGGCATGAACTCGTGCTCGGCCTTGCCGCCGACCAGTTGCAGGTTCTCGACCGCCACGCCACGGACGGTGCGCGCCGGCTCCTCGTTCTCGTAGTCGCCGATCACGACCAGCGGCTGCTGCACGCCGTCGCGCATGCGCAGCACCGTGGTCGGGCCCTGGCCGCGCAGAACCAGCCCGTCGCGCTGGATCGACAGCAGCCGCTGCAGCGGGTACTCGCCGGCGGCCAGGCAGATGGCGGCCGGCTTGCCATTGGCGGGGATGCCGTCGATGACGGCCTGCAGGTCGTCGCCGGGCGAGGCCTGTACCTGGCAACCGGGGGGCGCGGGGGCGGCCAGTGCGGCGGTACGGGCGGCGGCGGTCGCTGCTGGCCAAGCCGTGGTTGCCAGCAGGAAGACGCTGAATATCTTCATCGCATTCCGGCAAAAGGGAGGGGCATCATTTTCCTCGTGCGACCGCCAACGGCCTTTGAACCGGCGTCGGTGTCCCGGTTCCGGCCTCCAGGCGGGCGATTGGAGGCAATTCCGCATTGCAGCATGAAAACGGTTACAATCCTGTCGTCGACGCCGGCGATTCATCCGCCGTCGCATTCGCAGTCAGCCTCGATGCCGAGCTGGCTCCACCTCGCCGCCCTGCAGTCGCAGCGGCGACATATCCCGATCGCATCGATACGCGCGCATTTGCGTAGCACGCCAGGTTCCTTTCCTGCCATTCCGTCCCGATGCGATCCTGCCAGGAGGAGCATCCGTGACCGTCAATGATTCCCTACCGCCCACGAACCTGCAGGACGACACGGGCGGCATGCCGGCTTCCCGCTACATGACCTTCATCGCCATCGTCGCGGCCATCGCCGGCGGCCTGTACGGCTACGACACCGGCATCATTTCCGGCGCCCTGCTGCAGATCTCCGGCGAGTTCGGCCTGGACCACACGCGCCAGGAACTGGTGGCCGCCTCGATCCTGGCCGGCGCCGTGCTCGGTGCGCTGGGCAGCACCCGCCTGTCCGCGCGCATCGGCCGCCGCCACACCATCATGATCGTCGCCGCGCTGTATGCCGTCGGCGTGGTCGCCTGCGCGCTGTCGCCCAGTGCGCTGGCGCTGGGGATATCGCGCTTCGTGCTCGGCTTCGCGGTCGGCGGCTCCACCCAGATCGTGCCGATGTACATCGCCGAGCTGGCGCCGCCGGACAAGCGCGGCCGGCTGGTGACCTATTTCAACGTCTCCATCGGCGTGGGCATCCTGCTGGCGGCGATCGTCGGCTTCGTGCTGCAGCAGCACTGGTCCTGGCGGTGGATGATCGGCGTGGCGGTGTTCCCGGCGCTGCTGTTGCTGCTGGGCATGACCCGGCTGCCGGCCAGCCCGCGCTGGCTGGTGGAGCAGGGCGAGTTCAAGCGCGCCAGGGCGGCGCTGGCCAAGGTGCGCGATACCCATAGCGAGGTGCACGAGGAGATCGCCGGGATCCGCGAGGTACAGGAGCTGCAGGAGGATGCGCCGGGCGGCTGGAAGGCGCTGAAGCAGCCGTGGCTGCGGCCGGCGCTGGTCGCGGGACTGGGGGTGGCGGCGTTCACCCAGCTGTCCGGCATCGAGATGATGATCTACTACACCCCGACCTTCCTCACCGATGCCGGCTTCGGCCATTCGGCGGCGCTGCTGGCGGCGCTGGGCGTGGCGCTGGTCTACCTGGTGATGACCTTCGTCGGCAAGCTGGTGGTGGACCACGTCGGCCGCCGCCGTCTGACCCTGGTGATGATGCCGGTGGCGGCGCTGGCGCTGTTCGCGCTCGGCGCGACCTTCCATTTCAGGCTCGGTGGCGAGCATCACGGTGCGCTGGTGGTGTTCCTGCTGCTGGCGTTCATGGTGTTCAACGCCGGCGGCATCCAGGTGATCGGTTGGCTGCTGGGCTCGGAGCTGTACCCGCTGTCGGTCCGCGACCAGGCCACCGGCGCCCATGCGGCGGTGTTGTGGGGCTCGAACCTGCTGCTCACCGGTACCGCGCTGTCGATGGTCAACTGGCTGGGCGTGGGCGGGGCAATGGCGGTGTACGGCGCACTCAACGTGCTGGGCGTGCTGTTCGTCTATTTTCTGGTGCCAGAAACCGCAGGACGCTCGCTGGAGGACATCGAGCGTTCGCTGCACGACGGCACGTTCCTGCCGCATGCGCGGAAGCCGTCGCCGGTTACCGAAGCCCCCTGAACCCAGGCGGGGACGGACTCGGTCCGCCTGGCGCAGCGCCAGCGTGCGCTGCGCCAGGCAGCGACGGTGCGGCGCCCGGGCGATGCCGTCGGCCAGGGCGAAGACCTGCTGCACGCTCGATTCATACCGATGCGGCCCGGCTGCGCCTGTTCGCCGGCGGCGGCAGCGGCCGCCCGCCGCCAGCGGTGCATCCACTTGTGCATGCCGTCCTGCGCCGGGGCCAGATGCCGATGGCGTCGGCCGCGACCGCCGCGCGCGGCGACGGAAGTGAAACTGATTCCGATTAGATCATCCCCGCCGCGGATACGGCACCATGCACCCGTCCAAGCCGGAGGAATCACCCCCATGAAAGGCCAGCCCGAAGTCGTCGAATACCTCAAGTACCTGCTGCGCGGCGAGCTGGCCGCGCGCGACCAGTACTTCATCCATTCGCGCCGCTACGAGGACCAGGGCCTGAAGACGCTGTACGAGCGCATCAACCACGAGATGCAGGAAGAGACCGAGCACGCCGACGCGCTGCTGCGGCGCATCCTGTTCCTGGAGGGCGACCCGGACATGCGGCCCAACGCGTTCGAGCCCGGCAAGACCGTGGTGGAGATGCTGGAGAAGGACCTGCAGGTCGAGTACGAGGTGCGCGCCAACCTGGCCAAGGGCATGCGCCTGTGCGAGGAACACGGCGACTACGTCAGCCGCGACATCCTGCTCAAGCAACTGCAGGACACCGAGGAGGACCATGCGTGGTGGCTGGAGCAGCAGCTGGGGCTGATCAAGCGCATCGGCCGCGAGAACTACGAGCTGTCGAAGATCGGCGAGGGCAGCACCTCCAGCGGCGGCTGAGCTGCCCCCGTTTCAGCCGCGCTGCAGGCGCCAGGCCGCGGTGTGCATCGCGCTCAGGCCGCGGTCGCGGTAGCGCTGCTCGCTGGCGAGCAGGTCGCGGCGCTCCAGCAGCTGCGGCGACCAGCCGGCCAGTCGCGCGCGCACCTCGGCCTCGTCGACGCTGAAGGGCGGGCCGTCCATCTCCTGCGCCGGGTACTCCAGTGTGAGCAGCAGGCCGCGGCAGCCGCCCGGCAAGGCGGCATAGAGGCTGTCCACGTAGCGATGGCGCAGATCCGCGGGCAGGGCGACCATCGCGCCGCGGTCGTAGAGGCCGGCCACCTCCGCCAGGTCCTCGGCGCGCAGGGCGAACGCGTCGCCGCAGACGATCTCGATGCCGCCGGCGCTCCAGTGCTCGCCGAGCCGGCCGGCATGCCGTTGCGGCGAGATCGCGGCCTCGGCGAAGAACTGCTCCACCGCCAGTGGCGACAGTTCGATGCCGAGCACGCGGTGGCCCTGTGCGGCCAGCCAGTGCATGTCCAGCGACTTGCCGCACAGCGGCACCAGCACACGGCTGCCGGCCGGCAGGCCGAGCACCGGCCAGTGCTTCTGCAGCAGCGGCAGCACGCGCGGCTGGTGGAAGGCGATGTCGCCGCGCTGCCAGCAGTCGTGCCAGAAGTCCGCTTCCATCTTCAGCCTCCAGTGGCCTGCGTCATCGCGATAGAGGGGAACACGAGGCCGTGCCGCAATGCGCAGGGCGCCGGATTCCTCCCGCGGCGGACAACCCCGCGCCGGCCGGCGGATGCGCTGCCGCGCGCGGGGAAGGGCGGACTTACTGCACGTCCAACCCGTCGACCTTCTGCCATCCGCGCGGCAACAGGTGCCCGCGCGTGGCGCGCGCGCCGACGTAGCCGTCCAGGTCCTTGAACGACAGGCTCATGGTGCGTTGCCCGCTTTTGACCAGCAGGGTGTTGCCCGGCGCCACCGCGGCCACCGCGACCACCCGCTCGGTGGACAGCTTGGCCTTGGGGATGTCGATGATCTTGTTGCCTTTGCCCTTGTCCAGCTCGGGCAGTTCGCCGGCCGGGATCGCGAGCAGGTTGCCGGCGCTGGTGACGGCGACGATGCGGTCGCTGTCCGGGTTGGCGACGATGGCCGGCTGCAGCACCCTGGAACCGGTGGTCAGGTTGAGCAGCGCCTTGCCGGCCTTGTTGCGGCTGGTCAGGTTCTCGAAGCGGGTGACGAAGCCGTAGCCGTGCGAGGAGGCCAGCACGAAGCGGGTGTCGTTGTCGCCGCTGGCCAGCGCCTGGAACGAGGCGCCGGCGGCCGGCGAGAAGCGCCCGGTCAGCGGTTCGCCGTTGCCGCGTGCCGAGGGCAGGGTATGCACGGCGGTGGAGTAGCTGCGGCCTTCGGAATCGATGAACGCCACCTGCTGGGTGCTGCGCGCGCGCACCGCGCCCAGCAGGCCGTCGCCATCGCGGTAGGACAGCCCGGCGGCATCGACGTCGTGGCCCTTGGCGGCGCGGATCCAGCCCTTCTCCGACAGCACCACGGTCATCGGCTCGCTCGGCACCAGCTCGGTCTCGTCGATGGCGTGTGCGGCCTGGCGCGACACCAGCGGCGAGCGGCGGGCATCGCCGAACTTCTTGGCGTCGGCCTGCAGCTCGTCCTTGATCAGCTTCTTCAGCTTGGCCTTGCTGGCGAGCACGGCCTGGATCTGCTCGCGCTCGGCGGCCAGCGCGTCCTGCTCGCCGCGGATCTTCATCTCCTCCAGCCGCGCCAGCTGGCGCAGGCGGGTCTCGAGGATGTAGTCGGTCTGCTCCTCGCTCAGGCCGAAGCGCGCCATCAGCACCGGCCGCGGCTCGTCCTCGCTGCGGATGATGCGGATCACCTCGTCCAGGTTGAGGAAGGCCACCAGCAGGCCTTCCAGCAGGTGCATGCGGCGCTCCACCTTCTCCAGCCGGTGCTGCAGGCGGCGGGTCACGGTGGAGTCGCGGAAGCGCAGCCACTCGGCCAGCAGCTGCTTGAGGTTCTTCACCTGCGGGCGGCCGTCCAGGCCGATCACGTTGAGATTGACCCGGTAGCTCTTCTCCAGGTCGGTGATGGCGAACAGGTGGCCCATCAGCTGCTCGACGTCGACCCGGTTGGAGCGCGGCACCAGCACCACCCGCACCGGGTTGGCGTGGTCGGACTCGTCGCGGATGTCCTCCAGCCACGGCAGCTTCTTGGCGCGCATCTGCGCGGCGATCTGCTCGATTACCTTCGACGGCGAGACCTGGTAGGGCAGCGCGGTGACGACGATGTTGTTGTTTTCCCTGGTGAAGGTCGCGCGGGCGCGGACGCTGCCGTTGCCGCTCTCGTAGATCGCGCGCAGGTCGGCGGCCGGGGTGATGATCTCGGCGGTGGTGGGGTAGTCCGGGCCGCGCACGTGCTCGCACAGGTCGGCGACGGTGGCGTCGGGATCGTCGAGCAGGCGGATCAGCGCGCTGACGATCTCGTTGAGGTTGTGCGGCGGCACGTCGGTGGCCATGCCGACCGCGATGCCGGTGGTGCCGTTGAGCAGCAGGTGCGGCAGCCGCGCCGGCATCCACGACGGCTCCTCCAGGGTGCCGTCGAAGTTGGGCGCCCAGTCGGTGGTGCCCTGGCCCAGCTCGCCCAGCAGCACCTCGGCGATCGGGGTCAGCTTGGACTCGGTGTAGCGCATGGCCGCGAACGACTTGGGATCGTCGGTGGAGCCGAAGTTGCCCTGACCGTCGATCAGCGGGTAGCGGTAGGAGAACGGCTGCGCCATCAGCACCAGCGCCTCGTAGCAGGCGCTGTCGCCGTGCGGGTGGTACTTGCCGATGACGTCGCCGACGGTGCGCGCGGACTTCTTCGGCTTGGCGGCGGCGTTGAGCCCCAGCTCGCTCATCGCGTAGATGATGCGCCGCTGCACCGGCTTGAGGCCGTCGCCGAGGAACGGCAGGGCGCGGTCGAGCACCACGTACATGGAGTAGTCCAGGTAGGCGCGCTCGGCGTACTCGCGCAGCGGGAGCTGCTCGAAACCGTGGAAGGAGGGACGGGCGAGATCGGTCATGCGTGGGTGTTACCTGTAGGACGGGGCGGCCCGGCGGGGACGCCGCAAAGACCGTCGATTATCCGGATGCGGGCGGTGATGCCAAGCCGCGCGGGTCGTGGACGCGGCATGCCGCTATCGCCACGTGGGGGGAGAGGGAGATTGTTGCTCGCGGGATATTTGCAGTTGACAAATATATTTTTTGGAACAGAATGCCGCTCCCATGACGTCCTGTCCTCCCCAATCCGACTGCGCGAAGCTGCCGTATCCGCTGCAGCCCCCCAACCTGGGGCTGCTGCTGCGGCAGGTCCGCGACGGCCTGGTGCGCGTGCTCGAAAAGACGATGGCCGACCAGCAGCTGGACATCTGCTTCGGCCATTACCTCGGGCTGAAGATGCTGTCCTACATGTCACCGTGCACGGCCAACGAGCTGGCGCAGGCCATCGACCAGACGCCCAGCGCCATCACCCGGCTGCTGGACAAGCTCGAGGCGCTGGGCTGCGTGCGCCGCGAGCCCCATGCCCAGGACCGCCGTGCCCTGCAGATCGTGCTGACCGACGAAGGCCGCGCCATGTGGCTGCGGCTCAAGGCGGCCGGCGACGAAGGCATGGCCCATGCCATGCGCGACCTCTCGCCCGCCGAGCGCGAGCAGTTGCTCTCCCTGTTGACCCGCGTACGCGACTCCCTCAACACACCATGACCCTTTCCATGCCTGATCTTCCTTCCCGGCCTGTCCGGGCGCTGGCCGTTTCGTTGCTGGTGCTTTCGCTCGCTGCTTGCGCCAGCAGCCGCGGCCTGCATCCGCAGGGGCAACTGCTCGATGGCGACCGCCTGCAGGTGTCGGAAACGCTGGCGCATGCAGCGCTGACGCCTGCCGCCTGGCCCGACGGCCAGTGGTGGCAGGCGCTGGGCGACCCGCACCTGGATGCCCTGGTCGACGAGGCCCTGCAGGGCACGCCGAGCCTGGACGCGGCCGACGCGCGGCTGCGCCAGGCCCAGGCCCGTGCGGGCGGCGCCAATGCCGAACGCGGCCCGAAGCTGAGCGCCTCGGCCGGCTACACCGGCCTGCGGCTGCCCGAGTCGATGGTGGGCGACGAACTCGGCGGCCGCTATGCCGGCAGCACGCAGGCGATGCTGAGCTTCAGCTACGGCCTGGACCTGTGGGGCGGCAAGCGCGCGGCCTGGGAAGCGGCGGTGGACCAGGCGCACGCGGCCGAGGTCGATGCCCAGGCCGCGCGCCTGGACCTGTCGGCGGGCATCGTCCAGGCCTACGTGCAGCTCGACTACGCCTGGCGGATGCACGATGTGGCCAGCGAGGAGCTGGAACGTTCGCAGAAGCTGCTGGAACTGACGCGGCAGCGCCGCGCCGCCGGCATCGACAGCGACGTGCAGCTGCGCCAGGCGCAGGCCCGCGTTCCCGCCGCGCAACAGCAGCAGCAGGCGGCGCAGCAGGCCATCGACGAGGCGCGCACCGCACTGGCCGCGCTGCTGGGGCAAGGACCCGACCGCGGCCTGGCCATCGGCCGGCCGCAACTGGCCATGGATGCGGTCGCCGCCTTGCCGAGCGTGCTGCCGAGCGAACTGCTCGGGCATCGTCCCGACGTGGTGGCCGCGCGCTGGCGCGTGGAGGCGGCCGGCAAGGGCATCGCCGCGGCCAAGGCGCAGTTCTATCCCAGCCTCAACCTGACCGCGCTGGCGGGCGTGGTGTCCAAGGACATCGGCGACCTGCTGCAGGCTTCCTCCAGCTTCGCCTACCTGGGCCCGGCACTGAGCCTGCCGGTCTTCGACAGCGGCCGCCTGCGTTCCGGCCTGGCCGAGCGCGACGCGCAGTACGACCTGGCCGTCGCCGGCTACAACCAGTCGCTGGTACAGGCGCTGCGCGAGGTGGCCGACCAGGTCAACGCGCTGCAGTCGCTGGACGGGCAGCTGCAGTCGCAGGCGCAGGCGCTGGAGACCGCGGACGCGGCCTTCGGGCTGGCGCAGCAGCGCTATCGCGCCGGCATCGGCAGCTACCTGGAGGCGCTGACCGTGCAGCAGCAGGTGCTGGCCATGCGCCAGCGCATGGCGGCGTTGCAGTCCGAGCGGCTGCTGGCCGCCGTGCGCCTGAGCCGTGCCCTCGGCGGCGGCTACGCGCCCGCCGCCGTGGCACAGGCGCCCTCCGTCAACGAAATCCCGCATTCCTGAGAGTCTTTCCATGAGCCAGACTTCCACCCCGACTCCCTCCGCTGCCACCGGCAAGCCATCCAGCCGCCGCGGCAAACTGCTGCGCATCCTCGCCGCCATCGTCGTGCTGGCGCTGGTGGTCTTCGCCATCTGGTACTTCGTTGCCGGACGCTGGCACGAGGAGACCGACGACGCCTACATCCAGGGCAACCTGGTGCAGATCACGCCGATGGTCGCCGGCACCGTGGTCGCCATCGGCGCCGAGGACGGCATGCGCGTGGAGCGCGGCCAGCCGCTGGTGCAGCTCGATCCGGCCGATGCCGAGGTCGCCCTGCAGCAGGCCGAAGCCAACCTGGCGCGCACCGTGCGCCAGGTGCGCGGCCTGTACCGCAGCGTCGAAGGCGCGCAGGCCGAGCTGTCGGCACGCCAGGTGACGCTGCAGCGCGCCCGCGCCGACTTCCAGCGCCGCAAGGACCTGGCCGCCAGCGGCGCCATCTCCAACGAGGAGCTGGCCCACGCCCGTGACGAGCTGGCCGCCGCCGAAGCGGCGGTGAGCGGCTCGCGCGAACAGTTCGAGCGCAGCCGCGCGCTGGTCGACGACACCGTCGTCGCTACCCAGCCCGACGTGCAGGCTGCCGCCGCGCAGCTGCGGCAGGCGTATCTCAACAATGCCCGCAGCGCGATCGTGGCGCCGGTGAGCGGCTATGTCGCCCGCCGCGCGGTGCAGGTCGGGCAGCGCGTGCAGCCCGGCAGCACCCTGATGGCGGTGGTGCCGCTGGAGCAGGTCTGGGTCGAGGCCAACTTCAAGGAAACCCAGCTCAAGCACATGCGCCTGGGCCAGGAGGTCGAGCTCGAGTCCGACCTGTACGGCGGCGGCGTGTCCTACACCGGCCACATCCAGAGCCTGGGCCTGGGCACCGGCAGCGCGTTCTCGCTGCTGCCGGCGCAGAACGCCAGCGGCAACTGGATCAAGATCGTGCAGCGCGTGCCGGTGCGCATCGCCATCGACGCCAAGCAGCTGGCCGAGAACCCGCTGCGCATCGGCCTGTCGATGAAGGTCAAGGTGAACCTGCACGACCAGCAGGGCGGCGTGCTGCCGCAGCAGCCGGCCAAGGGCGACGTGTACGCCACCGACGTCTATGCCCGGCAGATCGGCGATGCCGACCAGCTGATCGAGAAGATCATCCACGCCAACCTGCCCCAGCCCGCCAAGGTCGGCTGAGCCGCCATGTCCGCGCAAGCTCCCACCGCCGGCGCCCCGGCCACGCCTTTCCTGCCGCCGAGCATGGCGCTGTGCACGCTGGGCCTGGCGATGGCCTCGTTCATGCAGGTGCTCGACACCACCATCGCCAACGTCTCGCTGCCGACCATCGCCGGCAACCTCGGCGCCAGCTCGCAGCAGGCGACCTGGGTGATCACCTCGTTCGCGGTCAGCACCGCCATCGCGCTGCCGCTGACCGGCTTCCTCAGCCGCCGTTTCGGCGAGACGCGGTTGTTCATCTGGGCCACGCTGGCCTTCACCGCCGCCTCGCTGCTGTGCGGACTGGCGCAGAGCATGGGCATGCTGGTGGTCTCGCGCGCGCTGCAGGGCTTCGTGGCCGGTCCGATGTACCCGATCACCCAGAGCCTGCTGGTGTCGATCTATCCGCGCGAGAAACGCGGCCACGCACTGGCACTGCTGGCGATGGTCACCGTGGTGGCGCCGATCGCCGGGCCGATCCTCGGCGGCTGGATCACCGACAACTACAGCTGGGAATGGATCTTCCTGATCAACGTGCCGCTGGGCATCTTCTCCGCGCTGGTGGTGGGCACGCAGATGCGCGGTCGCCCGGAACAGATCGAGAAGCCGCGCATGGACTACGTCGGCCTGGTCACCCTGATCATCGGCGTCGGCGCGTTGCAGCTGGTGCTCGACCTGGGCAACGACGAGGACTGGTTCAGCTCCAACCTGATCATCGTGCTGTCGTGCGTGTCGGTGGTGGCGCTGGCGGTGTTCCTGATCTGGGAGCTGACCGACAAGGATCCGATCGTGGACCTGCGCCTGTTCCGCCACCGCAACTTCCGCGCCGGCACGCTGGCGATGGTGGTGGCCTATGCGGCGTTCTTCAGCGTGGCGCTGCTGATCCCACAGTGGCTGCAGCGCGACATGGGCTATACCGCGATCTGGGCCGGCCTGGCGACCGCGCCGATCGGCGTGCTGCCGGTGATCATGACGCCGTTCGTGGGCAAGTACGCCGCGCGCTTCGACATGCGCATGCTCGCCACCATCGCCTTCGTGTTCCTGTCGTTCACCAGCTTCATGCGCTCGGGCTTCAACCTGCAGGTGGACTTCGCCCACGTCGCCGGCATCCAGCTGATCATGGGCGTGGGCGTGGCGCTGTTCTTCATGCCGGTGCTGCAGATCCTGCTGTCGGACCTGGACGGGCGCGAGATCGCTGCCGGCTCGGGTTTGGCGACCTTCCTGCGCACGCTCGGCGGCAGCTTCGCCGCCTCGCTGACCACCTACATGTGGGCCAAGCGCACGCAGGTCCACCATGCGCAGCTGACCGAGCACATCTCCGGCTATGCGCCGGGCGTGCAGGAACAGGTGCTGGCGATGGGGCAGGGCGACCTGCAGCACGGCGCCGCGCTGGTCAACAACATGATCGACCACCAGGCCTCGCAGATGGGCTTCAACGACATCTTCTACGTGCTGGGCTGGACCTTCCTGGTCATCATCGTTTTCCTGTGGCTGGCCAAGCCGCCGTTCGGCGCGGGTGCCAAGGGCGCGGCGGCGGGCGGCGGGCATTGATCCACTGCGAGCCAGCTCAAAGCGGATGAAACGAAATGCCCCGCACAACCGCGGGGCATTTCGTTGTCCGGTGGCCGCATGTCGCAAAGCGTGGATGGCAGAAACGAAAAAACCCGCTTTCGCGGGTTCTTTTGCTTGAGTCATGGTGCCCAGGAGAGGACTCGAACCTCCACGGAGTTGCCCCCGCTAGCACCTGAAGCTAGTGCGTCTACCAATTCCGCCACCTGGGCGACTCAGGAGAAGAATCATGCCAGTCGATGCGTTTCCCTGTCAAGCGCCGCAGCGGCACGTGGTCTTTCGCCGACGCGGATGCGCAACCGCCGGCACCGTCCATCCACACAAGGACACGTTGCCTTCGACCGTCGAAACTTCCTGCGGGCGATACGCCTACTACCCAGGCAGGACGACAACTGCTCGTGCGATGTCGCCAGCCTATGCCGTCGCCGCGCCATCGCGCCCGAACCGGGCGATGGTGCGCACGTAGACCAGCTCGCTCAGCAGTTCCACCAGCGTCTGGGTCACGATGACCGCGGGCAGCACGGGGATCGCGCCGGGAACGGCGAGCGCCAGCGGCAGCACCACCAGCGAGTTGCGGGTTCCCGCGCTGAAGGCGATCGCGCGGCCGGCGGCCGCCTCCAGCCGCAACAGCCGGGCCACCAGCCACCCCAGCGGGGGAGCGGCGATCGCGAAGGCGAGGTAGATCGGAACGACGCGCAGGGCGGTGCCGATGGCGGGGCCGAGCTGCGGCACCACGGCGGCGATCACCACGAACAGCACCAGTGCTGTGGCCGGTACCGGCAGCAGCCCGAGCATCGCCGCGACGCGTGCGCCGGCCGCACGCCGCGCGGCCCAGAACTGGGTGAGCGCGGCGAGCAATAGCGGGGCCAGGATCAGCCATGCGAATGCGTGCACGAAGGGGCCTGCCTGGACCAGCCGTGCGGCATCGGCGCCGAGGAACACGCCGAGATAGCCCGGCAGCAGGAGCATCTGGACGATGAGCAACGCCGGCGTCGCGGCCAGCAGCAGGCGCGCATCGGCGCGTCCGAGATGGGAGAACGTGACCACGTAGTCGATGCACGGGGCGAGCAACACCAGCAGTACGCCCAGGCGGATCATCGGTTCGGCCGGTGCGAATCGCACCAGCACCGCGACCAGCAGCGGGATCACGACGAAGTTGGCCAGCAGCAGCGCCGCCAGGAAGCGCACGCGGCCGAACGCACGCCGCAGCTCGGCCACCGGCACCTGCAGGAAGGTCGCGTACAGCATCAGTGCCAGCGCCGGGTTGACCGCCGCTTCCAGCGCCGTGGTGCCGGGTACCAGCAGGGCGATGCCGGTGGCCAGGGCGACCGTACAGAAGTAGATCGCGATCTGGCGGCTTTCCAGGGCATCTCGAAGTTGCTGCATTGCCGGTGTTTCCCCGTGGTGGATGGATCCATGACCGATCCGGTGCGCCTCGGCAACGGGAT
>JAFADB010000197.1 GCA_023425225.1 Pseudomonadota bacterium | reverse complement strand
ATGCCGGCGCCACCCTGATCGGCGACGGCCGCATGGCGCTGATCCTGGACGTGGACGGGCTGCGCGAGTAGCGCGACCGCAGGGGCGCCGCAGGAGCGACCGCTCCCTTACCGCAGTGCCCGATCGGCCGCTCCTCCCCGCCGGAATCCCGCCTCACGACGATGCCGCCGGCCGTTGCCGCGCGCGGGCTTCCGCCTGCTGCCGGTCCTGCGCCGTCACCGAGGTCAGCCGTGCCAGCTTCGGCGCCAGCCACTGCCGCAGGTCGTCCATGCAGGCGAACACCACCGGCACGAACACCAGGCTGAGCAGCGTGGAGGTCAGCAGGCCGCCGATCACCGCCACCGCCATCGGCGCGCGGAAGCCGGCGTCGGCGCCGCCGCCGATCACCGCCGGCAGCATGCCTGCCGCCATCGCCAGGGTGGTCATGATGATCGGGCGCGCACGCTCGGCCCCGGATTGCAGCAGCGCCGGCGTGCGCGCCAGCCCGGCGCGACGCTTCTCGATGGCGAACTCGACCAGCAGGATGGAATTCTTGGTGACGATGCCCATCAGCATCAGGATTCCGATCACCGCCGGCAGGTCCAGCGCCGCGCCGTAGAGCAGCAGCGCGCCGATCGCGCCGCCGACCGACAGCGGCAGCGCGACGAGGATGGTGAGCGGCTGCAGGAAGTCCCGGAACAGCAGTACCAGCACCGCGAACACCATCAGCACGCCGAAGCCCATCGCGGTGCCGAACTTGGCGAACATCTCGGCCATGTACTCCGCATCGCCGTACTCGACCTGGCGCACGCCCGCGGGCAATGCGCGCAACGCCGGCAGCGCGTCGATGTCGGCCAGCGCCTGGCCCAGGGTGAAGCCGGGGACCAGGTCGGCGTCGACCGAGACGCGGCGCTGGCGGTCGAAGCGCTCGATGCGCGACGGGCCTTCGCCGAAGCGCAGCTCGGCCAGCGCATGCAGCGGCACGCTGCCGCCGTCGTCGCTGGCCACGCGCAGGCGGCGCAGGGTGTCCAGGTCGTCGCGGGCCGACCCGGCCAGCGCCACCCGCACCGGCACCTGGCGCTCGGCGAAGTCGAAGCGCGCCGAGTCGGCGTCGAGGTCGCCGACGGTGGCGATGCGCAGCGCCGTGCCGATCGCCAGCGGCGAGACCCTGGCGCGCGCCGCCTCGTCCATGCGCGGCCGCACCTGCAGTTCCGGGCGCGGCAGCGGTTCGTCGACCTGCACGTTGGCCACTCCCGGCAGGTCGCGCATCTGCCGGCGCAGGGCATGGGCGGCGCCGGACAGGGTCGCGGGGTCGTCACCGACCAGGATCACCGACAGCTCGCGCGCGGCGTTCTCGCCGCGGAAGGCGAAGCGCATGTCGGCGAAGCCGGCCAGCTCCCGCCGCAGCGCCTGCTCGAACTCCTTCTGGCCCAGCCGGCGCTGCCCGGCGGGCTTGAGCCGGATCAGCAGCTCGCCGCGGGCGACGTCCTCGCCGCCGGCGCTGGCGAACACCGCCGCCACTTCCGGCCGCCGGCCGATCGCCGTGGCGACGGCCTGCAGGCGCGCATCGGTCTGCGCCAGCGGCGTGCCCGGCGGCAGGCTGACGTCGAGCTGCGACAGGCCGCGGTCGCTGACCGGCAGGAAGCCCGAGGGCAGCAGCGGCACCAGCGCCAGCGAGACCGCGAGGAAGGCCGCGCCGGCCACCAGGGTGGCGCGGCGATGGCGCAGCGCCCAGTCCAGCAGGCCCAGGTAGCGCGCAAGCAGGCCGCGCGGCCCGGCCTCGGCCTCGGCCCTGCGGCGGCCGCCGTCCCTGGGCTGCATCAGGTAGGCCGCCAGCAGCGGCGTGCCCAGCCGCGCGACCAGCAGCGACGCCAGCACCGCCGCCGAGACGGTGACGCCGAACTGGCTGAAGTACTGGCCGATGGTGCCGCCGATGAAGCTCACCGGCAGGAACACCGCGACGATGGTGGCGGTGATCGCCACCACCGCGAAGCCGATCGCGCCGGCCGCGTCGATGGCGGCCTGGAACGGGCGCTTGCCGCGGTCGAGGTGGCGGTCGATGTTCTCGATCTCGACGATGGCGTCGTCCACCAGGATGCCGACCACCAGCGTCAGCGCCAGCAGGGTGATGCTGTTGAGGGTGTAGCCCAGCAACAGCATCACCGCGAAGGTGGGCAGGATCGACAGCGGCAGCGAGATCGCCGCCACCAGCGTCGCGCGCCAGTTGCGCAGGAACAGCATCACCACCAGCACGGTCAGCGCCGCCCCCTCGAGCAGCGCGCTCATCGCCGCCCGGTAGCTGGCGCGGGTGTAGTCCACGGTGGTGGCGACCTGTTCGATGCGCACGTCGCCATGACTGCGCTGCAGCCCGGCGATGGCGGACTCCACGCCCTTGGCGACCACGGTATCGCTGGAGCCGCGGCTGCGGAACACGGCAAAGCCCACCACCTCGCGGCCGTCGAGCCGGGCCCTGGTGCGCGGCTCGGCGCTGGCATCGCTGACCGTCGCCAGTTCCGACAGCCTGGCCCGGCCTCCGTCCGGCAGCGCGATCGGGCGCTCGCCCAGCGCCTGGACGCTGGCGGCGCCGCCCAGGGTACGGATGGCCTGCTCGCGCCCGTCCAGCGTGGCGCGGCCGCCCGGCACGTCGATGTTGGACTGTGCCAGCTGCTGGTTGACCTGGCCGGCGGTGATACCCAGCGCCTGCAGGCGCTCGGGCCGCAGCTCGACCCGGATCTCGCGTCCCACCCCGCCCAGGCGCTGCACCTGCTGCACGCCCGGCGCGGCCAGCAGGGCACGGCTCACGGTGTCGTCGATGAACCAGGACAGCTCCGCCGGGCTGCGCCCGGGGGCGCTGACCGCGTAGTGGAAGATCGCGCCGCCTTCCACGTCCACGCGCGCGACCACCGGCTCCAGGATGGTCGGCGGCAGGTCGCCGCGCACCTGTGCCACCGCCTCGCGCACGTCGTTGCTGGCGCGGTCCGGATCGATGCCCAGCTGGAACTCGGCGGTGGTGACCGAGACGCCATCGGCCACGCTCGAACTCAGGTGGCGGATGCCGGCCAGGCCGGCGATGGCCGCCTCGACCCGGCGCGTCACCGCGTTCTCCAGTTCGCTGGGAGCCGCGCCCGGCTGGGCGATGCTGACGGTGACGACGGGGAAGCTCACGCTCGGGTTGGCGTTGACCGGCAACCTGACGAAGGCGCTCCAGCCGGCGACGGCCAGCACCAGGAACAGCACCAGGGTCGGGATCGGCCGGCGGATCGCCCACGACGACAGGTTCATGGCGTGCGTCCTTCCGCGGCGCCGCTGGCGGCGGCCGCCGCAACCACGTCGCCCTCGTGCACGAAGGCGGCGGCGTCGAGCACCACGCGCTCGCCGGGCTGCAGGCCGGCGAGGATCTCCAGTACACCGCCGCTGCGCCGCCCGGGCACCACCACGCGCCGCGTCACCTGCCCGGCCGCGTCGACCCGCATCACCGAGGCCTCGCCGTCGGCGGCCACCGCCACCGCGCGTGCCGGCAGTGCCAGCGCCAGCAC
>JAFADB010000100.1 GCA_023425225.1 Pseudomonadota bacterium | reverse complement strand
GCCGCCAGTGCCTGCAGCCGTTCGCGCAGGGCGACGACGACCGCATCGTCGCGGCTGTCGAAGTTGACCCGCAGGAAGAAACGGCCGCTGTCCTCGTCGCCGTACTGCTGCGAGTCGAGGATGTTGCAGCCGGCCTCGAACAGCAGGCCGGAGACGCGGTAGACGATGCCGGTACGGTCCGGGCAGGACAGGGTGAGGATGTGATTGGCGCGCATGGCCGGCCGATGATAGGGAAAAGCCGGCCCGGCGCCACATTGGATGCAGATGCAACCGATGCGGCGACAGCCGCGCGCCTCAGCCCTGCCCGGCGTGGCGCGCCGCGACCGTGGCCAGCGCTGCCCAATCCAGCTCGCCGTCGCCGTGGGCGATGGCCTCGATCAACTGGTCGCGCAGCACGCCGGCCAGCGGCATGGGCACGTTGCGCGCCTCGCCGGCGGCCAGCGCCAGGCGCACGTCCTTCAGCCCCAGCGGCAGCCTGAAGCCGGCCGGGCGGTAGCGCCCGGCGGCGATCATGCCGCCATAGCCCTGGTAGGCCGGCGCGGCGAACAGCGTGCTGGTGAGCATTGCCAGGAAATCGGCCGGCGCCACGTCGTGGCCGCGCACCAGTGCCGCCGCCTCGCCCATCGTGCCGATGGCGCTGGCCAGGCAGAAGTTGGCCGCCAGCTTGACCGCGTTGGCCTGCTCGGGCGCGGCGCCGAAACGCCAGCTCTTCTGGCCGACGACGTCCAGCAGCGGCTGCACGCGCCCGATCGCGGCGGCATCGCCGGCGACGAGCAGGTTGAGCTTGCCCGCGGCGGCCACGTCCGGGCGGCCGAGCACCGGCGCGGCGACATAGCCGATGCCGCGCTCGGCATGCAGCGCCGCCAGCTCGCGCGCCAGCGCCACCGAGATCGTCGCCAGGTTGACGTGCACGCTGCCGGCGGGCAGCGCATCGAGCACGCCACGCTCGAACAGCACCTCGCGCAGTGCCTCGTCGTTGGCCAGCATCGACAGCAGCACCTGCCCGTGCGCGGCCTGATCGGCCGATCCGGCCGCCTGCGCGCCCTCGGCCGCCAGCGCCGCCACCGGCGCCGGGTTGCGGTTCCACACCGTCAACGCATGCCCGGCACGCAACAGGTTGCGCGCGATCGCCTGGCCCATGTTGCCCAGGCCGATGAATCCTATCGTGGTCATTCCGTGCCCCTGTCCTGTGGAAAATCGATCAGCTGCGGAACAGTCCGCGTGCGGCATGCGGCTCGCAGCGCAGGTATTGCGGCGGCGGCGCAAGACTGTCGCCCAGCGCGGCGGCGGCGTGCCACGGCCAGCGCGGGTCGTAGAGGATGCCGCGCGCCAATGCCACCGCATCGGCCTGGCCCTCGGCGAGGACGGCCTCGGCCTGTTGCGGCTCGGTGATCAGCCCGACCGCGATCACCGGCATCTTCACCTGCGCCTTGATCGCCTCGGCGAACGGCACCTGGTAGCCGGGTGCGACCGGGATCTGCTGGCGCGGATCCAGCCCGCCGCTGGAGACATGGATGAAGTCGGCCCCGCGCGCTTCCAGCGCCTTGGCCAGTTCGATGCTCTGCGCCAGGTCCCAGCCGCCCTCGACCCAGTCGGTGGCGGAGATGCGCATGCCCACCGCGACCTTGTCCGAGACCGCCGCGCGCACCGCATCGAATACCCGCAGCGGCAACCGCAGGCGATTTTCCAGCGAGCCGCCGTATTCGTCGTCGCGATGGTTGCTCAGCGGCGACATGAACTGGTGCAGCAGGTAGCCATGCGCGCCGTGCAGCTCGATCAGCTGCAGGCCGAGGCGCTCGGCACGGCGCGCGGCGGCAGCGAAGGCCTCGACGATGGCGTCGATGCCGGCCGCATCCAATGCCTGCGGCGCCGGACCGGCCGGGTCGAACGGCAGCGCCGAGGCGGACACGGTCTGCCAGCCGTGCGGGTCGTCGGCCGCGATCGCGCCGCCGCCCAGCCACGGCTTGTCGGTGGAGGCCTTGCGTCCGGCATGCGCCAGCTGCACGCCGATCGGCATCGGCGACCAGCGCCGCAGCGAGTCGAGCACGCCGGCCAGCGCCGCCTCGGTGGTGTCGTCCCACAGTCCCAGGTCGGCGTAGGTGATGCGCCCGCGCGGCTCGACCGCGGTGGCCTCGATGATCAGCAGGCCGGCGCCGGACAGCGCCAGGTTGCCCAGGTGGATGTGGTGCCAGTCGCTGGCCGCGCCCTCGTTGGCCGAGTACTGGCACATCGGCGCGATGACGATGCGGTTGGACAGCTGCAGCGGACCGAGCGAGAGGGGAGAGAACAGGTGGCTCATCGGAATTCCTTGGGAAGGGACGTACGGCAACGCCCGCCATTGCAGCGCGCAGCGACGGTGTGATCAATCGGGGCGGGTGGATCGCAGCGTCCGTTCCGGTTGCAGGCCATGGGTGGGCGGTTCAATGCCCCTCCCCATGCGAAACAGGGGAGGCTGGGAGGGGGTTGGCTCCGCGCGGCAAAGCCCGAAAGCCCCCCCCATCCCTCCCCTGCGCGCTGTGCGCGCAAGGGAGGGGGTCAAGCTCCTCCCCTTGCGAAGCAGGGGGAGGCTGGGAGGGGGTTGGCTCCGTTCGCGGCAAAGCCCAAAAGCACCCCTCCCCAACCCTCCCCTGCGCGCTGCGCGCGCAAGGGAGGGGGTCAAGCCCCTCCCCTTGCGCAGCAGGGGGAGGCTGGGAGGGGGTTGGCTCCGTTCGCGACAAAGCCCAAAAGCACCCCTCCCCAACCCTCCTCTGCGCGCTGTGCGCGCAAGGGAGGGGGCTGAAGTCTCTTTATCCCTGCTCGGTGGGCAGAAAGCTAACGCCCCCCGCCCCCATGCAGGAAAGCCAGCGCGCGGCCGCAGTCGTCCTCCACCTTCAACGACAGCAGCGCGTCGGCACGCGTATGCCCTCGGTTGAGCGCCGCGATCGGCAACCCGGCCTGCGACGCCGCCTGCACGAAGCGGTAGCCCGAATAGACCATCAGCGACGATCCCACCACCAGCACCGCATCGCTGCGTGCCAGGTGCTCCATCGCCCGCGTGACGCGCTCACGCGGCACGCTCTCGCCGAAGAACACCACGTCGGGCTTGAGCAGGCCACCGCAGGCCATGCAGGCGGGCACCTCGAAATCGGAGAAATCCACGTCCAGGTCGGCGTCGCCATCGGGCGCCTGTCCGGCTTCGAGGTCGCGCCACTTTGGATTCAACGCCTCCAGCGTTCGCTGGAAATCGTCGCGGTCGCTGCGCGCCTCGCAGGCCATGCAGCGCACGCGGTCCAGGCGTCCGTGCAGGTCGATCACCGCGCCGCTGCCGGCGGCCTGGTGCAGGCGATCGACGTTCTGGGTCAGCAGCAGCTCCACGCGCCCGTCCGCCTCCAGCGCGGCCAGCGCCGCGTGCACCGCGTTGGGCCGCGCGCGGCCGAAGCGGCGCCAGCCGACCAGGCTGCGTGCCCAGTAGCGCCGGCGTACCGCGGCATCGCCCATGAAGGCCTGCAAGGTCACCGGCTGCGGCCGCTTCCACTGCCCGGCCTCGTCGCGGTAGTCGGGAATGCCCGAACCGGTGCTGCAGCCGGCGCCGGTGATCACGAACAGGCGGCGATGGCCTTCGATGAACTCGCGCAGGCTGGCGCTGGCGGCGGGCAGGTCGAGGACGGCGGACATGCGGGCACTGTAGCGCGTATGCCGTGACACCTTGGGGAAAGCGGATCCAGCGCGCGGCTTGACCCGCGCCGCGGGACCTCCTACTCTGCGCGCGCCGAAGGTATCCATCGCTTCATTCGGATGAAGGGATGGATTTAAACGGGAATCCGGTGACGGCCGCATGCCGCAAGGCATCGGCCCATTCCGGAGCTGCCCCGCAGCGGTGAATGGAAACGACCTCCGTCAACAGCACTGGCGCAGCCGCAAGGCGATGCCGGGAAGCGGCGGACAGTAGGCGGCGCACGCATCGCGTGCCCATGTCCATCAGCCCGAATACCGGCCCCGGCCGGAGGACACGACCGTCCTCCGTCTCGACCTGGCTGCCTCGCGGGAGGCCTGGCCGGAGCCTGCGTCCGCGGTCCGCCGCGCGCGATCTCCGTCCCTGCCCGCATGTCGGTCGGTTCGCCCGCGGGGGCGAAGGTCGCTGGCGTGGCGGGTCCCGTGCGAACGGGCGCGGCGCGCGGTTCCTTCGTTCCTCAATGCCACCGATGCAATGAGGACACACACACCATGACGATCGTGACCAACCTGGGCTTCCCGCGCATCGGCGCGCGGCGCGAGCTCAAACGCGCGCTGGAAAGCCACTGGCGCGGCGAGACCGAT
>JAFADB010000099.1 GCA_023425225.1 Pseudomonadota bacterium | reverse complement strand
GAAGTTCTGGAAGTACGGCAGGCCGTACTTGGCGGCCATCTCGAACAGCGCCTGCGCGTTCTCCGATTCCCACGGGAAGTCGGCGGTGATGTTGTAGGTCGGGATCGGGAAGGTGAACACCCGGCCCTTGGCGTCGCCGGCGCTCATCACCTCGATGTAGGCGCGGTTGATCATGTCCATCTCGGCCTGCAGCTCGCCGTAGGTGAACGGCATCTCCTCGCCGGCGATGAACGGGGTCTGCTGGCGCAGGTCCTCCGGGCAGGTCCAGTCGAAGGTGAGGTTGGTGAACGGCGTCTGCGTGCCCCAGCGCGAGGGCACGTTGAGGTTGTAGATCAGTTCCTGGATGCATTGCAGCACCTCGCCGTAGGCCATGCCGTCCTTGCGCACGAACGGCGCCATGTAGGTGTCGAACGAGGAGAACGCCTGCGCGCCAGCCCACTCGTTCTGCAGCGTGCCGAGGAAATTGACGATCTGCCCGACTGCCGAACCCAGGTGCCGGGGCGGGCCGGCCTCGACCTTGCCGGGCACGCCGTTGAGTCCTTCGTAGAGCAGCGTGCGCAGCGACCAGCCGGCGCAGTAGCCAGAGAGCATGTCCAGGTCGTGGATGTGCAGGTCGCCCTCGCGGTGGGCGCGGCCGACCTCGGGCGGATAGACCCGGTCGAGCCAGTAGTTGGCGACCACCTTGCCGGCCACGTTGAGGATCAGGCCGCCGAGCGAATAGCCCTGGTTGGCGTTGGCGTTGACTCGCCAGTCGGCGTGGCCGAGGTACTCCTCGATGCTGGCCACCGGGTCGATGGTGGCTCGCGACGGCGCGGCGGCCGCCATCTGGCGGAAAGGATCCGATTGCATGGTTTGGCACTCATGAGCACATCATGTTGTGTTCATGGTGTACCAAAACAACTACATGTTGATTGACGTGGATCAGGTCCGTCGCAGATCGCTCCGTATCAGCGTTGCCGCGACGGAGCCGCGGTGTCGATCGACACCACTACCGACATGCCCGGCCGCAGCCGCGCGGCCAGTGCCTGGCCGGCATCGATGGCGATGCGCACCGGGATGCGCTGGGCGATCTTGACGAAGTTGCCGGTGGCGTTGTCGGCCGGCAGCAGCGCGAACTCCGAGCCGGTGGCCGGCGAGATCTCCTGCACATGCCCGTGCAGGCGGGCGCCGTCGAGCGCATCGACGCGGAAGTCGGCGGCCTGGCCGATCCGCACCTGCGCCATCTGCGTCTCCTTCAGGTTGGCCACCACCCACAGCGTGTCCGGCACGATCGCCATCAGCTGGGTGCCGCTGGCGACGTAGGCGCCCTGGCGCACGCCGACCTGCCCGAGCTGGCCGGCGCGCGGGGCGAGGATGCGGGTGTTGTCCAGATCGATCCGCGCCAGCTCCACCGCGGCCTCGGCGCCGGCCACCGCCGCTTCCAGCGTCTGCCGGTTGACGGTCACGCTGCGCACCGACTGCTCGGCCGCGTCCAGCGCCGCCTGCGACTGCTGCTCGCCGGCGCGGGCCTCGGTGGCCGCGGCCAGCGCGGTATCGCGGTCCTGCGCCGACAGCAACTGCTGGCTGGCCAGACGTTCGGCACGCTGCAGCGCCAGGCGCGTGCGCTCGCGCTGCGCCGCGGTGCTGGCCAGGCCGGCGCGCGCCTGCGCCACGCCGGCCTGCGCGCTGCGCTGCTGCTGCTCCCAGTTGGCCAGGTTGGCGCGCGCGGCCAGCAGCTGCGCCTGCGCCTGCTCCAGCTGCTGGCGGTAGATGCGGTCGTCGATGCGCGCCAGCAGTTGGCCCTGGCGCACGTGCTGGAAATCCTGCACCGGCACCTCGGTGACGTAGCCATTCACCTGCGGCGCGATCAGCGTGACCTGGCCGCGCACCAGCGCGTCCTCGGTGGTCTGCACCGTGCTGGCGAACGGCGGCAGCTGCCAGGCGTAGAGCACCAGCGCGATGCCGGTCAGCGCCAGCAGGCAGAAGCCGATGGTGCCGAGCAGGCGCCGGCGCCGGCGTGCGGCCTGGGCCGGGTCGAGGGGAAGGTCCTGGGGGGGGGCGGAAGCGTTCATCGGGTTGCAATGGAAGAAGTGGGAGGGAGGTCGGTCGCGCCGGCGCGATTGCGCCAGCGTTGCCACAGCAGGTGCCCCAGCAGCCAGGCCGCGGTGGCGATGGCCAGCCAGGCGAACACCAGGAACACGTCGTTGTAGGCCAGCACGTTGGCCTCGCGCGTGGCGCTGCCCGCCAGCGCGCGCAGCGCCAGCGCCTGCCGCTGCGCCGGATCGGTCACGACATGGGCGTAGGCGGCCGCGTGCGTCTGCAGCCACGCCGCCACCTGCGGGTCAGAGGCCACCAGGTGGTCGGCCAGCTGGCTGGAATGGAACTTCTCGCGCCAGGTCTGCAGGGTGCCGAGGAAGGCGCTGCCGAACAGGCTGCCCATGTTCTGGGTCATCGAGAACAGCACCACGAAGCTGATGAAGTTGCGCGGCTGGCCGATCACCTGGCCGACACCGGTGAGCATGGCCGGGGCAATGAAGAAGGTGCTGCCGAAGGCCAGCAGGAACTGGCTCAGGTACATCTGCTGCGGGCGGGTGTCGTGGGTGGCGCCGGCGTCCATGAACGCGCCGGCGGCGATCGCCGCCACCGCCACGATCAGGTGCTGGGCCAGCGTCTCGCGGCGCAGGGTGGCCGCGCTGACGGCGATGCCGCACACCGCGCCGGCCAGCACCAGCCCGAACATCGTCTGCATCTGTTCGTTGGTCAGTCCCAGCATCTGGAAGAAGCCGACCGCGCCGGTGCTCTGCTCGGACAGCGCGATGCGGATCAGCACGATCGCCGCGGCCAGCCGCACGATCCCGCCGCTGGCCAGCCAGCGCAGGTTGAGCAGCGGGTTGCGGCGGCCGTGCTCGATGAGGCCGGCCAGGCACAGCAGCCCGACCGATGCGGCCAGGGTGGCGCCGAGCCAGGCAGACTCGGTCCACCACAGGTAGCGTCCCAGCGACAGCACCGTCGCCAGGCCGGCCGCGCCGGCAGCGAACACGCCGAAGGTCAGGAAGTCCAGCTTCTCGAACACCCGGTAGCGGTCGCTGGGCGGCAGCTTGAGCGCCAGCACACAGGCCAGCGTCAGCAGCGCCAGCCCCAGCTCGGCCAGGTACAGTCCGCGCCACTCGCCGAAGCGCAGCAGGTCGATCGGGAACACGCGCGCCAGCGGCAGCGCCAGCTGGGTCAGCCCCAGCGCCAGCACCAGCGCCTTGATCCGGTGCTCGTTGGGGAACGCCTGGATCATGTAGAAGATGCCCAGGCTGTACAGCGCCGCGCCGACCATGCCGTTGGCCGCGCGCACCGCGATCGCCGAGCCCAGGCTGTCCACGAACAGGTGCGCGAACAGCGTCAGCACGTACAGCACCAGGAACATCTCGGTGAACAGGCGCAGGCCGAACTGCTGGCGGAACTTCACCAGCAGCAGGTTGGCCGACACCGCGCTCATCGCGTAGGCCGCCGGCAGCCAGGCCATCTCCCAGGCGTCGGCGCCGAGGCTGCCCTGCAGGTACGGCAGGTTGGCCGCCACCACCGCATTGCCCAGGCCGCCGGTCAGCGCCACCAGCGTGCCGACCGCGCCGTACTGCACGCGCCGCAGCAGCGGGTGCCGCGGGGTCGAGGGCGAGCCCGGGAACGGCGGCCGCTCGTGCGGCTGCCAGTCGTGGACGACGTAGCGCGGATCGTTCACATGCGCTCCCGGGGTGACGGCGCGGCAGGCAGCGGCGGCACCGACAACGCGTCGCACAGGCGTTGCAGGTAGCCGCGGAAGGCCTCGGTGTCGTGCGCGTCGAAGTCGGCCATCGCCCGCTGCCGCGCCTGCGCGAGGATGCGGCGGATGCGCCGCAGCTGCGGCCGCGCGCTGGCGGTCAGGTACACCTGCTTGCTGCGGCGGTCGTCCGGGTCGGGGCGGCGCTCGACCAGGCCGCCGGCCTCGAGCCGGTCCAGGTGCGCCACCAGCGACATCGGCTCGATGCTCAGCGCCGCGGCCAGCTCGTTCTGGCGGACCGGTCCCAGGCGCCCGGCCATGGCCAGGGTGCGTGCCTCGCTGGCGGTCAGGCCGAGGTTGGCCGCCTCCAGGTCGGCCTGGAAGCGCTGGCGCATCAGCCGTGCGGCGGTGACCAGCAGGAAGCCGAAGACGTCGCCTTCCTCGGGATTGGTGGCATCGGATACGTTCATGAAAACTTATAATAAGCATTCCTTACTAAATGGCCGGCAACGGGCGCACCGCCGCCGTCGCGCGCGCACCGTTCGCCAGCCGGCGACGGGCGGTGCGATAATCCGCGGCATGAGCGAATCCCCCTACAAGACCGGCACCACCCACTTCGGCTTCCGCGACGTCGATGCCCGCGACAAGCAGAAGCTGGTCGGCCAGGTGTTCACCTCGGTCGCGCGCAACTACGACCTGATGAACGACCTGATGAGCCTGGGCATCCATCGGGTGTGGAAGCGCTACTTCGCCGCCACCTGCCAGGTGAAGCCGGGCGACCGCGTGCTCGACCTGGCTGGCGGCACCGGCGACATCGCCGCGCTGCTCAAGGATCGGGTGGGTGCCGACGGCGAGATCGTGCTGGGCGACATCAACGCCGGCATGCTGTCGGTGGGGCGCGACCGCCTGACCAACCGCGGCCTGGTGTCCGGTTTCGAGTACGTGCAGTGCAACGCCGAGGCGCTGCCGTTCCCCGATGCCAGCTTCGACCTGGTGACGATCGCCTTCGGCCTGCGCAACGTCACCGACAAGGACGCCGCGCTGCGCGAGATGTACCGCGTGCTCA
>JAFADB010000300.1 GCA_023425225.1 Pseudomonadota bacterium | reverse complement strand
CGAGCAGCACTTCGTCACCAGCGCCGACGGCGCCCGCGTGCCGTACTTCATCGTCCACGCCCGCGACCTGAAGCTCGACGGCGCCAACCCGACCCTGCTGTACGCCTACGGCGGCTTCGAGATCTCGCTCACGCCCAACTACTCCGGTGCGATGGGACGGGCCTGGCTGGACAAGGGCGGCGTGTACGTGGTGGCCAACATCCGCGGTGGCGGCGAGTATGGCCCGCGCTGGCACCAGGCCGCGCTCAAGGCCAACCGCAACAAGGCCTACCAGGACATGGCGGCGGTGGCCAAGGACCTGTTCGCGCGCAAGATCACCTCGCCCAAACACCTGGGCGTGCAGGGCGGCAGCAATGGCGGGCTGATGGCCGGCAACATGCTGACCCAGTACCCGGAGCTGTTCGGCGCGGTGGTAGTGCAGGTGCCGCTGCTGGACATGAAGCGCTACAGCCACCTGCTGGCCGGCGCCTCGTGGATGGCCGAGTACGGCGATCCGGACACCGATGACTGGACGTTCATCCAGACCTTCTCTCCGTACCACCTGTTCGATCCGAAGAAGTCCTATCCGCCGGTGATCTTCCTCACCTCCACCCGCGACGACCGCGTGCATCCGGGCCACGCGCGCAAGATGGCGGCGAAGATGATCGAGGCCGGCAAGGACGTGACCTACTACGAGAACATCGAGGGCGGCCACGGCGGCGCGGCCGACAACGCGCAGGCCGCGCACATGTCGGCGCTGGCCTACAGCTTCCTGTGGGAGCGGCTGGCGCGCTGATTGGCGGCGCCGGCATCAATTCCCCTTGGGCCGAAAGAAAGCCCCCTCCCTTGCGAAGCAGGGGAGGGCTGGGGAGGGGTGCCGTTGCCCTTGCTTGAGCTCCCGCAATCAGGAGCAGGAACAACTGCCCCCCTCCCCGGCCCTCCCCCGCGCTGCGCGCGAGGGAGGGGGAGTGCCCTCAGTCCTGCCGCCAGCAAGGGAGGGGCAATGTCCTCAGTCCTGCTACCAGCAAGGGAGGGGGCAGTGCCCTCAGTCCTGTCACCAGCAAGGGAGGGGCAGTGCCCTTAGCCCTGCCACCAGCAGGGGAGGGTGCAATGCCTCAACCCTGCCACCGCTCCAGCCCGCGCCCGATCCGCGCCACCGCCTCGTGCAGCCGCGGCAGGTCCTGGGTGTAGGCGATGCGCACGTGGGTGCCGGCGCGGTGCGTGCCGAAGTCGATGCCCGGGGTGAAGGCCACGTGCTCGGTCTCCAGGAAGTGCCGGCAGAACGCCTGCGCATCCTCGGTGAACCGGCCCACGTCGGCGTACAGGTAGAACGCGCCCTGCGGCTCGACGGCGATGTCGAAGCCCAGGCCGCGCAGCGCCGGCAGCAGGTAGTCGCGGCGCCGGCGGAACTGCTCGCGCCTGTGTTCGAGGATTTCCAGGGTGGCCGGCTCGAAGCAGGCCAGCGCGGCATGCTGGGCGATGGTGGGGGCGCCGATGTACAGGTTCTGCGCCAGCCGCTCCAGCGCCGGCACCGCGTCGCGCGGCGCCACCAGCCAGCCCAGCCGCCAGCCGGTCATGCCGAAGTACTTGGAGAAGCTGTTGAGCACGAACGCCTCGTCGTCCACCTCCAGCACGCTGGGCGCATCCAGGCCGTAGGTCAGGCCGTGGTAGATCTCGTCCACCACCAGATGCCCGCCGCGCGCACGGACCGCCTGCGACAGCGCGGCCAGCTGTTCGCGCGAGAGCACGCTGCCGGTGGGGTTGGCCGGCGAGGCCAGCAGCGCGCCGACGCTGTCGGCGTTCCAGTGCGCGGCGATGTGCTGCGGGGTGAGCTGGTAGGCGCTGTCCGCACCGGTTGGCATCAGCTGCGCGCCGGCTTCCATCACCCGCAGGAACTGGCGGTTGCACGGGTAGCCGGGGTCGCTCATCAACCAGTGCCGGCCGGGATCGACCAGCAGCGCGCTGGCCAGCAGCAGCGCGCCGGAGCCGCCCGGGGTGATGAGGATGCGTTCGGGGTCGATGTCCAGCCGGTAGCGCCGGCGGTAGAAACCGGACAGTGCCTGGCGCAGCTCGGGCAGCCCGCGCGCGCCGGTATAGCGGGTATGCCCGGCCGCCAGCGCGGCCTGGCCGGCGGCGACGATCGGCGCGGCGGTGGTGAAGTCCGGTTCGCCGACCTCCATGTGGATCACGTCGAAGCCGGCGCGTTCCAGTTCGGCGGCGCGGGCGCTGAGTTCCATGACCCGGAACGGGGCGATGTCGCGGCTGCGCTGGCTGTAGGGCACGAGGGGCGGCAGGGGCTGGGGCTGGGCGTTCATGCGCGCCATGATAGGCCGATAGGCACTTGCCGGCGCCCGCGGCGCGGCGCAGCCTGAATGATTCGTACCGTTGCAATGCCGCCGCCGGAGCCCCATGCAATGAAGCCCCCCGTTCCATACCTGATCGCCCTGCTGATGACCCTGTCCCCCGTATCCGCCATCGCCGCCGAACTGACCCCGCCGCAGCTGGAAAAGCGCCCGCACACGGTGAAGGCGCCATTCGGCGCCACCCGCAACGACGACTACTACTGGCTGCGCGACGACACGCGCGAGGACAAGGCGATGCTGGCCTACCTGCAGGCCGAGAACGCCTACGCCGACCAGCTGCTGGCGCCGCTCAAGCCGCTGCAGGACACGCTGTACGAGGAGATCGTCGGCCGCATCAAGCAGGACGACGCCTCGGTGCCGTACCGCGAGCGCGGCTGGTGGTACTACACGCGTTTCGAGACCGGCAAGGACTATCCAATCCAGGCCCGCCGCCAGGACGGCCCGGGTGTGGACGCCGAATCGATCCAGCGCGCCAACGCCGCCGGCGACTTCGCCGCCGAGCAGGTGCTGCTGGACGTCAACGCGATGGCCGAGGGCAAGGGCTACTTCAGCGTCGGCGACGCCGCGGTCAGCCAGGACAACCGCATCCTGGCCTGGGCCGAGGACGATGTCGGCCGCCGCCAGTACGTCGTGCGCTTCAAGAACCTGGACACCGGCGAGGTCTACCCGGACCGCATCGCCGGGGTGTCGGCGAACCTGGTGTGGGCCGACGACAACCGCACCCTGTTCTACGTCGAGAACGACCCGGAGACGCTGCTCACCGTACGAGTGAAGAAGCACCTGCTCGGCACCCCGGCCAAGGACGACGCGCTGGTCTACGAGGAGAAGGACGACAGCTTCTACATGGGCATCGGCCGCAGCCGCGACGATGCCTACATCACCATCGGCGTGGACAGCACCGTGTCCTCCGAGCTGCGTTACGCGCCGGCCGCCGACCCGCGCACGTTCACGGTACTGGCGCCGCGCGCGCGCGACGTCGAGTACGACGCCGACCACTTCGGCGGGCGCTGGGTGATCCGCACCAATGCCGACGGCGCGAAGAACTTCAAGATCGTCACCGCGCCCAGCGACGCCACCTCGCGCAAGCAGTGGAGCGACTGGGTGGCGCATGATCCGGCGGTGTACATCGAAGGTTTCGAGCTGTTCGACGGCTTCACCGCGATCGAGGAGCGCTCGGACGGGCTGGAGCGCGTGCGCGTGCTCAAGGCCGACGGTTCGCAGGAATACGTCAAGGCCGACGAGCCGGCCTATTCGATGGGCCTGTCGGTCAACGCCGAGGCGGACACGCCGTGGCTGCGCTACGGTTACACCTCGCTGACCACCCCGGCCACCACCTACGAACTGAACGTCGCCACCGGCGAGCGCAAGCTGCTCAAGCAGCAGCCGGTGATCGGCTACGACGCCTCCAAATACACCACCGAGCGCGTCTGGGTGAGCGCGCGCGACGGGGTCAAAGTGCCGGTGTCGCTGGTGTACCGCAACGGTTTCAGGAAGGATGGCACCGGCGCGCTGTACCAGTACGCCTACGGCAGCTACGGCATGTCGATGGACCCGGGCTTCAACCTGCCGGTGGTGAGCCTGCTCGACCGCGGCGTGGTCTACGCCATCGCCCACATCCGCGGCGGCCAGGAGATGGGCCGGCACTGGTACGACGAGGGCAAGCTGCTGAAGAAGAAGAACACCTTCACCGACTTCATCGACGTCACCGAGGCGCTTGTGGCGCAGGGCTACGCCGCCAAGGACCGCGTGGCCGCGGCCGGCGGCAGCGCCGGCGGCCTGCTGATGGGCGCGGTGGCCAACATGGCGCCGCAGGACTACCGGGTGATGGTGGCGCAGGTGCCGTTCGTGGACGTGGTCACCACCATGCTCGACGCGAGCATCCCGCTGACCACCAACGAGTACGACGAGTGGGGCAACCCCGAGCAGAAGGCCTACTACGACTACATGCTGTCGTACTCGCCCTACGACAACGTCAAGCGCCAGGCCTATCCGGCGCTGTTCGTCGGCACCGGGCTGTGGGACTCGCAGGTACAGTACTGGGAGCCGGCCAAGTGGGTGGCCAAGCTGCGCGAGCACGACACCGGCAGCTATCCGATCGTGTTCCGCACCAACATGGAGGCCGGCCACGGCGGCAAGTCCGGGCGCTTCCGCCGCTACCGCGAACTGGCCGAGTCGTATGCGTTCGTGCTCGACCAGCTGGGCGTGGAGGGCGCGCAGGCCACGCCCTGACGGGCACTCTGTAATGACAGGGGAGGGGGACGGTGTCGTATTCCCCGCGCAGAGTGCCGGAGAGTCAAGGTGCTCGGCGTTCCTGGATTTGCTGGGCCCGGGATCGAGTCATGTGGGCCAAACCTTGGTTCCCCGTCGTCCCCGCGCAGGCGGGGACCCAGGGGCTTTCGTGCAGATCAAGGCAAGCCGAACTCGACGTACCGGGCGGCTTTCCACAGCCGCATGGCGGGTCGAGCGTGAAACGCTTTTCAGCAGCCGAAGCGCTTCACCACTGCCGAACGTCTGGTCGCGGCCGATCGTTTACGGGCGTTCGTGCGGATCGAGGCAACGTCCATGGGCTCCCGCTTGCGCGGGAGCGACGGTCAGGGGTTTTCCCGGACAGCAGCGCGTGCAGGCGGCGGACCCGGTGCCTGCGCCTTGAAGGATGCGGCTGCCGGAAGATCCCATGGCCGACTGTTTTCACCGCGTAAGTCGCTGGGTCCCCGTCTGCGCGGGGACGACGATCGAGTTGTTCGGCGAGATCGAGCCCTGTCGGCTCCGGCCCCGTATCCCGCGGGCGGGCATGGGTGCCCCAGCAGGAAACCGCCGGCGCCGGTGGCCGGCGTCGCCGGCATCAAACCGGAACTGCTTGCGGTCGGCCTGGTCGGCACCTTCGCTCGCATGACCGCGGCTGGTGCTGCGGCACTATCATTCACCCCCATGAACCGACCGGTGCGCTTCCGCTGGCTGTGGTGGCTGCTGGCCTATGCCAGCCTGGCCACCGGCATCGTCGGCATCTTCGTGCCCGGGTTGCCGACCACCGTGTTCATCCTGATCGCCGCCTGGGCGGCCACGCGCGGGTCGGAGCGATTGCGGCAGCGGCTGGTCAACGACCCGCGCTTCGGCCCGGTGATCGCCGACTGGGAAAACCACGGCGCCGTCAGCCGGCGCGGCAAATGGATGGCGACCATCGCCATGGCCGTGTGCGCGGTCATCGTGCTGCTGTTCGTGCCGCGGCTGTGGGCGCAGGTCGTGCCGATCGCCTGCATGACCGCGGTGGCGATCTGGCTGTGGCTGCGGCCGGAACCGCCGCCGCGGTCCTGAATCCCCGCGTGCCGGCTGCCTGCGGCGCCATGCGGCGAATGGCTATACTCGCGCCATGACGAACAAGCTTTTCCCGACGATTCGCATCGCGCTGGCCGGCGCGGCCCTGCTGGTGCTGGCGGCCTGCGGCAACAAGGGGCCGCTGGTGATGCCGCAGAAGCCGGTGCCGGTCGAGGCCACGCCCGCCACCCCTGCCGCCGATGCATCGCCCGCCGACGAGGCACAGCCCGAGGACGGCCGCATCGAGCCGGTCGAAGACAACGGCGATGACGAGTAGCCTGGTCGGAGCCGAGCGCCTGCGTTTCAGCAAGATGCATGGTGCGGGCAACGATTTCGTGGTGCTGGACCTGCGCGACGGCACGCCGCCGCCGGACCCGCAACTGGCCGCGCGGCTGGCCGATCGCCACCTCGGCGTGGGCTGCGACCAGATCCTGACCATCGAACCGCCGCGCAGCGAGCAGACGGTGGCGTCCTACCGCATCTGGAACGCCGACGGCAGCGATGCCGGCCAGTGCGGCAACGGGGCCCGCTGCGTCGCCGCCTGGCTGGTGCGCGACGGCGCCGCCGGGGCGCAGTTCCGCATCGACAGCCCGGTGGGCGTGCACGCGGTCGAGCGGATGGCCGGTGGCGACTTCGCGCTGGCGCTGGGCGTGCCGCAGTTCGAGCCGGCGCGGATCCCGCTGGCCGGCTTCGCCCATGCGCGCGAGGAATACTTCCTGCCGCTGCAGGGCGAGAGCGTGCGCTTCGGCGCGGTGTCGATGGGCAACCCGCACGCGGTGATCGAGGTCGGCCTGGTCGATGCGGCGCCGGTGGAGCGGGTCGGTCCGCTGATGCAGCAGAATCCCGCGTTCCCGGAGTCGGTCAACGTCGGCTTCGCCCAGGTGGTGGCGCAGGACCATATCCGCCTGCGCGTGTACGAGCGCGGCGTCGGCGAGACGCTGGCCTGCGGCAGCGGCGCCTGCGCGGCGGCCGCGGTGCTGATGCAGCGCGGCCGCATCGGCCGCGACGTGCGCATCGACCTGCCCGGCGGCACGCTGCGCGTGCGCTGGCCGGCCGACGATGCCGAGGTGATCCTGTCCGGTCCGGCCACATTCGTCTTCGAGGGGGAGTGGAACCCATGAGCGATACCCTGGAAAAGAACGCCATCGACACGTTGGGCGCGCACGAGGTCGCCGCCTGGCTGCGGCGGCACCCGGCCTTCCTCAAGCAGTTCCCCGACCTGGCGCTGACGCTGGTGGTGCCGCGCGACGAGGGTCCGACCGCGTCGCTGGCCAGCTACCAGCTGGAGGTGCTGCGCGACAAGAACCGCGAACTGTCGCGGCGGCTGGCCGAACTGGCGGCCAATGCCCAGGTCAACGAGCGCCTGGCGGTGCGCACCCACCAGCTCACCCTGGCGCTGATGCGCCAGGCCAGTGCGGCCGACACCGTGCGCGCGATGGCGGCCTCGCTGCAGGAGGATTTCGATGGCGACAAGGTCAGCATCGTGCTGCTGCATCCGCTTGCCGACGTGCAGGCGCCGTGGCTGCAGGTGCTGGACGAGGCCGATGCGCGGCTGGCGCCGTTCCGCGATTGCCTGAAGAGCGGCGAGCCGATCTGCGGCCGCCTGCAGCCGGAGAAGAACGCCGTGCTGTATGGCGAGGGGCAGGGCGAGGTGCAGTCCAGCGCGCTGCTGCCGCTGCCGGGCACCGGCCTGCTGGCGGTCGGCAGCGGCGACCCCAACCGCTTCTACCCCGGCATGGGCACGCTGTTCCTGCGCATGATGGGCGAATCGCTGGTGACGGCGCTGCAGCGGTTCGGGTGAGCGCCCGCCGCTGGAGATGCGCCGTGGGAACAGCGTGGACCGCGACGGCGATCCGGTGAAGCCATCGCGGCTGACACCGTTCCCACGCAAACACGGAGGCCTGGGATACGGTTGGCGATGATCGAGCAATTCCTTTCCCACCTGCAGGTCGAGCGGCGCATGTCGCCGAACACGCTCGATGCCTATCGGCGCGACCTGGCCGCGCTCGCCGAGTGGGCCGCGCAGGATGGCGCGGGCGTGGCGGTGGAGGCGCTCGACAGCGAGCAGCTGCGCCGCTTCATCGCCGACGAGCACCGCCGCGGGCTGGCAGCCAAGAGCCTGCAGCGGCGGCTGTCGGCCTGCCGCAGCTTCTACGCCTGGCTGCTGAAGAACGGCCGCATCGCCGTCTCGCCGGCGGCGTCGCTGCGCGCGCCCAAGGCGCCGCGCAAGCTGCCGCAGGTGCTCGATGCCGACGAGGCGGTGCAACTGGTGGAACTGCCCACCGATGCACCGCTGGGCCTGCGCGACCGCGCGCTGCTGGAGCTGTTCTATTCCTCCGGCCTGCGCCTGAGCGAGCTGTGCGCGCTGCGCTGGCGCGACCTGGATTTCGCCGCCGGCACGGTCACCGTGCTGGGCAAGGGCAACAAGCAGCGCAGCGTGCCGGTGGGCTCGCACGCGCGCAAGGCGCTGGCCGAATGGCGCGCCGAAACCGGTGCCGGCAACGATGCGCCGGTGTTCCCGGGGCGCGGCGGCGGGCCGATCAGCCAGCGCGCGGTGCAGGTGCGGATCAAGCAGCTGGCGCTGCGCCAGGGGCTGTACAAGCACGTGCATCCGCACATGCTGCGGCACAGCTTCGCCAGCCACATCCTCGAATCCTCCGGCGACCTGCGCGGGGTGCAGGAACTGCTCGGCCACGCCGACATCGCCACCACCCAGATCTACACCCACCTGGATTTCCAGCACCTGGCCAAGGTCTACGACGCCGCGCATCCGCGTGCGCGGCGCAGGAAGGGCGGCTGACGCGCGACCCGGCAGGCTGCGCCGTCGCACGACGCGAGGGCACCATACTGCCGCGCCCTTCGCAGGAGCATGCCCATGGCCGCCTTCCTTCTCTCCGGACTCGATCCGCAACTCTTCGCCTCCCTGTTCGAACCTGACGACGCGGGCTGAACACGCACCACGTCCGCGTTTTCGGCACCGCCACCCGGCTTCCCGTGCCGGGTCAGCCTGGAGGAGGCACGCGTGGGCGAGGACTGTTGTTGCTGCACCACATGCACCAGCCGGCACATTCGCCCTGCCGCGCGGCCGGGCCGATCCACGTGCGTCGCGGCGCGGTCGCCGCGCGGCTGGTGCCCGGCCAGGTGCCGGACCGCGTGGCCACGCGGCCGATCCCGCTGCGCGCCTGCGACGCCGCCGACCTGATCGTCGCCGCCGAGGTCTGCCCGGGCGAGGCGGTCGGTCCCTGGCTGCAGGCCTGCCTGGATGCCCACACGTGGCCTGCGTGCATCTGCACAACGCGCGCCGGGCTGCCATGCCTGCCGCGCCGATCGCGTCACCGCCGCAGGTTGAATCGACAGGGCGACCGGGTTTGGCCATGCCCGCTAGGCATCGTGCATCGCCGCAAATACTCCGGTTTCGCGGCGCGCAGCGGGCCGCCGCGGCCGCCGTGCGAACGCGCATGGGCCTTGCGGCGCAAGGCCTGCGCAACTCGATTCAGCGGATGTATCGAGGGATCAGCACTAGTGATTGGCAATCGGCCGACGGCGCCGCCAAGCATGGCCGCCGCCGACACGTTCGGTCCGATCCATGCCCCGCCGCGCAGGCGCCCGGGGCATCCGCCATCCAACCGGAGAACCTCCAATGGCCAAAGTCCTCTGCGTGCTCTACGACGATCCGATCAACGGCTATCCCACGCACTATCCGCGCGACGGCCTGCCCAAGCTGGAGCGCTACCCCGACGGCCAGACCCTGCCGACCCCGCACGCCATCGACTTCACCCCGGGCCAGCTGCTGGGCAGCGTCTCCGGCGGGCTGGGCCTGCGCCACTACCTGGAGTCCAACGGCCATCAGTTCGTGGTCACGTCCAGCAAGGACGGTCCGGGCAACATCTTCGACCGCGAACTGCCCGATGCCGACATCGTGATCTCGCAGCCGTTCTGGCCGGCCTACATGACCGCCGAGCGCTTCGATCGCGCGAAGAAGCTGAAGATGGTGGTCACCGCCGGCATCGGCTCGGACCACACCGACCTGCAGGCGGCGA
>JAFADB010000246.1 GCA_023425225.1 Pseudomonadota bacterium | reverse complement strand
ATGGCGATTGCCCTGCTCGCAGGCGGAGTCCAGGCATCCAGCCCCACACAGCCCGCGAGCCAGCAGGTGCGCTACCGTTACGAGCAGGTGGGCGACGTGAGGATCTTCTATCGCGAGGCCGGGAACCCGACGGCTCCCCATGTCCTGCTGCTGCACGGCTTCGCGGCCTCGTCCTACATGTGGCGCGACGTCATCCCGGCACTCGCGGACAGGTATCACGTGATTGCTCCTGACCTGCCTGCGTTCGGGTTCACGGAATCGCCCGGGCGCGGCGAGTACGAGTACTCGTTCGCCAACATCACCAGGACGATCGACCGGTTCACCAAGCAGCTGAAGCTTGATCGCTACGCGCTCGCGGTTCATGACTATGGCGCGCCGGTGGGTTGGCGCTTGGCGCTCATGCATCCTTCCCGCGTCACGGCGATCATCTCGCAGAACGGCAATGCCTATGAGGAAGGCCTCTCCGGGGGCTGGGATCCCATCAAGAAGTACTGGCGGAACCCGAGCCGGGAGAATCGCGACATCCTCGGTGGCTTCTCGACACCGGAATCGATCAAGAGCCAGTATGTCGAGGGCGTTGGCGATACGAGTGCCGTGGCGCCGGACGGCTATACCCTGGAAGGCGCGCGGATGACCCGGCCAGGAATGGTGGACATACAGCTCGACCTGCTGTTGGACTACGCATCGAACGTCGAGAAGTACCCCGAGTTTCAAGCCTATTTCCGCAAGCACCAGCCGCCATTGCTTGCGGTCTGGGGCAAGCATGACCCGTTCTTCCTGCCAGCCGGCGCCGAGGCGTGGAAGCGCGACATTCCTAGAGCCGATGTCCGCTTCTACGATACCGGCCACTTTGCGCTGGAAACCCATGGCAGGGAAATCGTGCCGGTCATCCGCGCATTCCTGGACGAGAACCTGAAGTGATTCCTGCCGGATGCCTTCGGAAAGGCGCTCATCGACGCACGGGTCGGGCTGACGGACATCTCCGGGTCCGGTCGAACCGTCGCCGGCATTGCGAGTGCCTTCCGAACTCTCGTTCAACCCGATCCGCTTCGCGGACCCTCCCCATCCAGCCACCGGACACGGCATGAAGGTACATCGCGCCAGCACGTTCAAGGCAGACCGCCCATGGGGCGCCGTCGACATCGCCGACATGGACGGAATCACGGTCCGCCTGCATTGGACGGATCAGCCCTACAAATGGCATGTCAACGACGGGGAAGAAGTGTTCGCCGTTCTCGATGGAAGGGTCGAGATGCGCTACCGGGAGAATGGCACTGAGCGCAGCACACTCCTGGAAACCGGCGACATCTTCCATGCCACCGTCGGCACGGAGCACGTTGCCCACCCGATCGGTGAAGCGAGAATCCTTGTCGTGGAGCGTGAAGGCAGCATCTGAACATCCCCTCATGCCTGACCGGCCTGGCCCGCAAGCTTGATCCGGCGTCTTCAGCCGACGCAACTCAAAGGGATGGATTGATCCGCGCACGGAAGTGGGCAGGCATTCCACTTCGGCGGCCGTCGATTTCCCCGGCATCCCTCATCGCCCAGAGCTGGCCTGGGCAACGCTGTAGCGCATCGCATAGCCATGCGGCGACACTCCGAACTCCCTCATGAAGGCGCGCCGGAAGACTTCCGCCTCCACGCCGCAGCGCGACGCGATCGACTTCCAGTCGAGCTGGGTGGTTTCAAGACACCGCTTCGCCTCTTCCAGGCGCATCTTCCGGACGTAGCTGCCGGGGCTCATCCGGAATGTCCGCTTGAAGTTCCGGCAGAATTGCCTGGGGCTGAGCGCCGCCCAGCTTGCGAGCGCCTCGACCGAAAGATCCCCGCCCATGTTCGCGAGGAGCCAGGCGGGCAGAGCGCCAAGTCGTCCCGCATCCTTCTCGTTGGTGACGAACTGGCTGAACTGGTTCTGTGAGCCGCTGCGCCGCAGGAAAAGGACAAGGCCTTTCGCGATCTTCAGTGCGATCGCACTGCCGCAGTCTTCCTCGACAAGCGCCAGGGCCAGGTCCATGCCGGTGCTGACGCCGGCCGAGGTATAGACGTTCCCGTCCTGCTTCCAGATCGCCGAGATATCGAGATCGGTTTCGGGGAAACGGGCGCGGAATCTTTCCTCGTAAAGCCAATGTGTCGTGGCAGCCCGGCCTTTCAGCAGGCCTGCTTCGGCCAGGATGAAGGCGCCGGTGCAGATCGAGCATACGCGCCTGGACGTTGCGGCGCGCTGGCGTAGCCAGTCCAGCAGATCCGGCTTGAGCGATTCGGAAGTGGCGGGATCGCCCAGCACGATCAGGGTATCGATCGGCCGGTCGAAATCACGGAACGTGCAGGCGGCGGTCACCCGGATTCCGGTCGCACCTATCAGGGTCCTGCTTCTGCTTCCGGAAACCAGCACGATCTCGTAGTCCTGCTTCAGGACATTCGCTGTCTTGAAAATCTCGGCAGGCCCGAAGAGATCCAGTTCCGGAAGTGGCGTCGTCGCAAGAAAGACGATGGTGCGTCGACGTTGCGGGCTTGCAGGGGATGAAGTGCGCATGCGGATCGCCCCGGTCGGATGGCATGAAAAGTACGAAAAATGTCATTTTTGACGACAGCATGGCATGCCAAGCTTGCACCATGAATAAACTCCTGTCGCAACTCGTCCTGCTGGCCTCGTGGACTGGAATCAGGGCAAGTAGAAGTGCTTCGGTGAAAGGACGGCTGGCCGGGATCATGTGGTTCAGGCCACCGCGGAAGGCACCGCACGAACACTACGTTTCCCTCAGCGCAAGCGCCTTGTCGCAAACGCTCTCCTTTGGCGATCACGGCACGGTGGTACGCACCTGGGGAGAACTCAACAGCGGCCCCCATGTCGTGCTCATCCATGGCTGGGCAGGAAGATGGGACCAGTTCGCCAGCCTGATCCCGCATCTCGTTGGCCGGAACTACGTCGTTTCGACCTTCGACTTCCCCGCCCACGGCGAGGCAGGCGGCATGAGCACGGACCTGCTCCAGTGGAGGAGCGTCCTTCGCGATGTCCAGCGATACCTGGGGGAAACGGAGCTCGTGTTCGTCTGCCATTCCTTCGGGTTTACCGCCGTCGCCCAGGCAATACTGGCCGGCGAGGCGAGGGCAAAGGCCGTCATCGCCATCAATCCCGCGACCGGCCTCGATTTCCTGCTGGAGGCATTCGCGAGGAAGCTTCGTCTGGACGAGGATGTCGTTCCGCATCTGGCGCGGAGCGTCGAGAGCCGGGTGCCTGCGGTCCGATCGATCACGGATTTCGAGCTCGATGCGCTCGTCCGCAAGGTGCCGGTCCTGTACTTTGCCGATCGCGATGATCGCCAGGTGCCTTTCGAAAGGCATGCGTCGGCCAGTCGTCTGCTGGGAGACAACTTCATCGCATCCGAGGGCTTCGGCCACAATCGCGTGCTGCACGACCCCGCATTCCACCGGACCTTGTCCGACTTCCTGCCGGTCTCTTCGGGATGGGCAGCGCGATAGCCCTGCGGGTCGATCGTGCCCCGAGATCGCCGGTCGTACCGGGTACCGTGTCGCAGCGACCCTCCCGGACATGTGCGGTGCGAATCGGGCATTCCATGCACCGGTTGGCACCGGGCCGGCGTTGGTACCTGCGCCGGCCGATCCACCCGGTCGCCTGGCGCCAGCGGCCAGGCGCTGGATGCGCAGCGTCGGGACCGTCCTTGACACCAGAGCGTGACGACGGGAAGCAATGCCGCCGCTGACCTGCCGGCACAACGAGCAAGGAACCGCCTGCGCGCCTCACCAGGTGGCGTGTTCGCATCGCCATTCATGCGGCCTGCTCCTTCAACGCAGGCGACGCATCCGCTCACGATGGACCCGGGATCACCGCGAGAGCGGCCTGCGTGGAGGCGATGCGGGGAAAGCCCGATTTTTCAAGCACATGAGGGCTCGACCAGGACGCGCAAGCTTGCTGTCGTCACTTGGCCTGCTTGCCCGTCTGCTCTGGCGACAGCGTCTGCACCACCTGGCCATTGGCGTCCAGGAACTCGATGGCACCGTATCCCTTTTCGGTCACGGTCAGCCGCAGCCGTGGACGATCCTGCGCGTCGGTCAGATCGATCGCCGGGATGCCGTTGGCGGCCACATTGAGCTGAATGCGGCTTGCGGATCCGAACCCCGGGATGAGCCTGTCATCCAACGCTGGCTCGTGCACCAAGGGCGCGCGTTCGTTTATGACGAAGCTCACCGAGCCATCCGGCATCACTCGCCACCCGATCGCATCGTGGTTGGCGTGGTCAAGCGCCAGCACGGCCGCGGTGCCCTCGATATCCGCCACGCCATAGCCACCCCTTTCGTTGCCTTCCCGATCAAACAGGGTCAACCCCGAGACAGGGAATGCACGCTTGTACTGGATTCCACCGATGATGGGTGACGGAGTCGGCGCTGCGAGCGAGACCCGGATCGTCCCATTCTCATCGACCACATCGATCCGCCGGACGACCAGTCGATCCTGATCGACCTTCCCTACCCTAACTTCCGGCTCGCGGTTCTCGATCAGCGTATTCAACTGGTCGACGGACACGCGGCCGGCTTCCTGCGCGGCAAGCGCTCCCGCATTCGTCGCCAGCACGCCTGCTGCCGTCAGCAACAATACCTTCCTGGACTTCATCTTGATCTCCGAAAAACGAAGGCGGGCCCAACCCGCGCTTGCGTGAGGACAGTCGTCCCGCCGACATCCACGTCTGCAGGACATGAAACGATGGCCGTCGGCATGCCAGGCCGGCACGGCCCGCGCCGATGTCACATGGCAACGGCGACGATGGCTTCCACTTCGAACAACATGCCGTGTCGCGCCAGGCGCGACACGGGGATCAGGGTGCAGGCAGGCTTGGATCCGGGACCGTAGGCGTGTGCGAATTCTTCGCCGAGGATGTGCAGGCGTGCCTCGGTGTGGTCGACGATCAAGACGGTCTGTTTGACGACGCTGTTCAGGTCACCGCCGACGGCGCGGGCCGCGGTGCACAGGTTTCCCAGTGCTTGCCGGACCTGGGCGCGGAAGTCCTCGGGCAGGGCGCCATTGGCGTCTTCGCCCCCCTGGCCGGCGATGAATGCCAGTCGCGTGCCGACCGGCGGCAACGCGATATGCGAGTAGCCGTTGGGCGCCGGGTCGTAAAGGCCCGGCGGGTTGAGGAAGGTGGGTACGGGAATCTGCGGAGCCTGCGGATTCATTTCGGTCATCTCCAGGTTGGGTCAGGGAAAAGCCATGTGCGCCTGCATCGAACATGGATCATGTCCGGAGCGAGGATTGCCGAGACGCCACGATTCCCGTGGTCACAGGCGGCCTGATCCGCTTTCAACGACTGTCCAGGTTGCGCGTGACCAAGATGCCGGCAAGCGACCGGAGAACGAGGGCGCGTCGACCCGCCCACCTGCATCGCGCAGGATCGCCGCAGGTTGACGTTGAGGATAGCGTGCTCGAAGGTGTGATTGGCCCACCAGACACGCAGGCCGGCGCGGCTTGATGCGAGTTTTCTCCTTGAAGCCCGGCGCTCCGGTGACCCACGCCGTATTCCGGCAAACCATGGTGCGGTTGAACTGGCGTGTATTGGGAGCCAGTTCCAACAGAATTCGAGGCGCCAGTTGCGGACTCGGCTTCCCGAGTCCTGCAGTCGCCGCTGCGCTCGCTATTCCGCATCAGGGCGTCGACCCGGCTGGCTTGGGCGTCCGTACACCGCATCACGCACCTCACGCGGGAACGCGCCGCTCATCCCCTCGAATGCCGTGTTGGTGAGGATGACGACCGTCCATCCCTGCGCCGGATCCACGAACCAGGTGTGCCCGTAGACACCGCCCCACTGCATCGTGCCGACGGACTGGGGCGACTGCGCCAGCTCCGGATCGCCGAGGACGGCGCCTCCATATCCGAAGCCCCATCCCGGCCCTTGCGTCCCGGCCTGAATGCCGATGTGGTCGCGCATCGCGCTTCGTGCGGTGGCGATGCCAAGCAGGGATCCGTCCCGCCCATGGAACGTCTCCAGGAGCCGGGCGACATCGTCGGCGGTGCCCACCATCCCGGCACCGCCGGAGGGGAAGGACGTCGTATCGAAGGCGCGCTCGGGATCGAACACCAGGTCGAAACCCAGCCCCTCCGGCAAGGGCACGGTCGTCTTGCCCTCCATCCTCAGCGGCTGCGGCCGGGCGTCCACGTACGGCACGGCCAGTCGCGTCGAAGGCGGTGTCCAGAAGCGGGTATCGGACATGCCCAGCGGCACGGTGACAAGCGCTTCGACGGCGGCGTCCAGGGTGTCGCCATACGCTCGCGCCACGACGTCTCCCAGGACATCGATCGAAAGCGAGTAGCGCCAACCGGTACCGGGCGCGAACAGGAGCGGTGCGCGGCCGATCCGGCTGACATTCTCCTCGAGCGTGATGCCGGATCGGTCGAGCCCGTCGGACACCCCCAGCTGGTGGTAGATGCCATTGGACGGCTCAGCGCCGGGATTGCCCAGGCCTGCGCTGTGCGTCAACAGGTGATGCACGGTGACATCCACGTGCGTGCCATCCGCCAGCGTCGGCACGAAGCCGGGGATCCAGCGGGTGACCGGATCATCGAGTCCGAGCCGCCCCTGCTCCACCAGACGCAGCGCGGCAACCGTGACGATGGGCTTGCTCACCGAGGCCAGCCTGAACACCGAGTCCCGCTGGATGGGCCGTTGCGCCTCGCGATCCGCCATGCCGGCCGCACGGTGGTAGACGGTTTCACCCGCGTGCTTGACCAGCACGACGGCGCCGACAATGCGCGCATCCTCGATTGCGGTGTCGATGACCGCGTCCAGGCGTTGGGCAAGCGAAGCGGATCGCGCGTCTTCGGAAGGGGACGCAACGGCGATCGAAGCGGCAAGCAAAGTGTGGAGGGGAAGCATGGATACGACCTGCGCTGTCTGGGTGCCGCGAAGGTTGCGACCCGCCAAGGCGCGGGAAAAGAGTGCTAGCCTTCGCCCTTCTTGAAGGATTCCTTCATGATCAAGCAGGAAGCACTGGCGGGCCTGACCGCATTCCGCGCCGTGGCGCGCTTCGGCAGCTTCACTCGCGCAGGCGATTACCTGGGCGTGAGCGCATCGGCGATTTCGCAGAGCGTGCGTGCCCTGGAGTTCCGGCTCGGGGTACGCCTGTTGAACCGGACCAGCCGGCGCGTTGCGCTCAGCGAGACCGGACGCGCCTTCCTCACCCGGATCGACGAGCCACTGGATCGGATCGATGCTGCGATCCAGCAGCTGGATGCGGAAAAGGGCGAGCCCAGCGGAATGCTGCGCATCAACCTGTCGCGCCTGGCCGCGGACCTTCTGGTCGTGCCGCGTTTGTCGGAGTTCCTCGCGCGCCATCCGCGCATCGATGTCGAACTGTTCACCGACGACACGATGTCGGACCTGGTATCGGGCGACTTCGATGCGGGCATCCGGCTCGGGCATCGCCTGGCGCAGGATGTCGTGGCCCGCCCCATTGGCGGCAGCCAGGCCCGCATGGTGGTGGCGACGCCGGATTACCTGCGGCGCCACGGCGTTCCCATGGCACCCGACGACCTGACCCGGCATCAATGCATCAGGTTCCGCCTTCCGGGGAGCGGCCGAATCGAGGCCTGGCAGTTCGCGGTCGAGGGCAAACCCGTGGAACTGGATGTCAGTGGCAGGCTGATATTCGCCGACGACCGCCTGGTCCGCGAAGCCACCCGTGCAGGCTTCGGTCTATCGCGCCAGTTCGTGGCAAGCATCCGCGACGAGCTGGCGCAGGGCAGCCTTGTGGAAGTGCTGCCGGCCTACCGGGCGCCACAGCCCGGGTTCTTCGTGTACTTCCACGCGCGCAAGCTTCTGGCGCCGAAGTTGCGTGCGTTCATCGACTTCTTCTGCGATGCCTGAGACTTCCTCTGCGGCATCATCGCCGCCGCAATCCGCCGCGCCGACGCGCCGCTTGCTGCTCTCCGCGGCGCCCCTGGCCT